>CANGSN010000135.1 GCA_947455805.1 Planctomycetota bacterium | reverse complement strand
GTTCGGCATGCTGCGTTCGTCCGCCCTGCTCGTTCTCGCCGTCTGCTTCGTCCCCGACGGTTCCCTCACCGGCGGCCCGCTCTCCGGCCCGCGACCCGACGAAGGGCAGTGGCTGCCGACCCAGGTCCGCGAGATGGACTGGGAGGCGCTGCAGAAGCGCGGCATGGTGATGACGAAGGACGAGTTCTGGCACCCGGAGAAGGGCGGCGTGCTGTCGGCGACGGTGCAGATCAACGGCTGCACGGCGTCGTTCGTCTCGAAGGACGGCCTGCTGCTGACCAACCACCACTGCGGCTTCGGCGCCGTCACCGAACTCAGCAGCCCCGAACACAACTACCTGGAGAACGGCTTCGCCGCGGCGAGCCGCGACCAGGAGCTGCCGGCCCCGGGCATGGTCGCGTCGGTGCTGAAGCGCATCGAGGACGTGACCGCGGTCGTGCACGAGGCGCAGGCGAAGGCCAAGGACGACCTCGACCGCTTCGTCATCACGCAGCGCACGCTCGGCCGGCTGGTCGCCGAGGGCGAAGCGAAGGAAGCCAACACCAAGTGCTCGGTGGCGTCGTTCCTCGAGGGCAAGGAGTACCACCTCTACTACCGCACGCAGATCACCGACGTGCGGCTCGTCTACGCGCCGCCGCGCAGCATCGGCGAGTTCGGCGGCGAGACCGACAACTGGGAATGGCCGCGCCACACCGGCGACTTCACGTTCTTTCGCGCCTACGTGGCGCCGGACGGCAAGGTGCGCGAGCACCATGCGGAGAACGTGCCGTTCCGGCCCGAGCACTCGCTGCAGGTCGCGCAGAACGGCGTGCAGGCCGGCGACCTGGCGCTGATCCTCGGCTACCCGGGCCGCACGCAGCGCTACAAGACCAGCCGCGCCGTCGCCCTGCAGGAGGGCTACGTGTTCCCGCGCCGCCTCGACGTGCTGACCGCGGTGATCGCCGTGCTGACGCAGGCCGGCAAGCAGAGCGTCGAGAAGTCGCTGCAGGTCGCCGACGACATCAAGTCGCTGGCCAACGTGCAGAAGAACTCGTCGGGGATGATCTTCGGCCTGCGCCGCAACGCCGTCGTCGCCCGCAAGCTGCGCGAGGAGGCGGAGTTCACCGCCTGGCTCGCCGCCGACCCGCAGCGCGAGAAGGCGCACGGCAACGTGCTCGCCGAGATGCTGACCGCGGACGACGCCGAAGCGGCGACGCTCGAGCGCGACACGATGATGGGTTTCCTCGGCATGCTCGACGACCAGATGCCGCTGCTGACGGTGCTGGTCGAAGCCTGCGCCGCCAGCGCGTCGTCGCCCGAAGGCAAGCTGCCAGCGCGCCTGCAGGAGGTGCTCGGCAGCGACATGCTGACCGCCGACTTCGAGGCGATCCAGCAGCCGGTGGTGCGCATCCTGTGCGCGGAGTTCGCGGCGATGAGCAAGGCGCAGCGGCTCGAAGGCACGCAGATGCTCGGCGCCGACGGCCTCGATGGCAAGGCGCTCGACGCGCTGTTCGCGAACACCCGGATGCTCGACCCGAAGGCGCGGCAGGAACTGTTCGCCAGCGGCAAGGACGCGCTCGGCAAGAGCGACGATCCGATGGTCGTGCTGGCGCGCGGTATCGCCAAGGAACGCGCCGCCTGGCAGCTGCGCCAGCGCCAGCGCGCCGGCAAGGCGCTCGACGTCGGCCGCCGCTGGATCGCGGCGCAGGAAGCGTTCCGCGGCAAGTCGTTCTATCCGGACGCCAACAGCACGCTGCGCGTCTCGATCGCCGAGGTCGGTGGTTACTCGCCGCGCGAAGCAGTGACCTACGCACCGCACACGACGGTGGCCGGCATCCTGCAGAAGGAGACCGGCGTGGAGCCGTTCGCCAGCCCGAAGGCGCTGCTCGCCGCAGCGAAGACGCGCGAGCAGTCGAAGTTCTTCGACAAGAAGCTCGGCGACGTGCCGGTGTGCTTCCTGACCAACGGCGACACCACCGGCGGCAACAGCGGCTCGCCGGTGATCAACGGCAAGGGCGAGCTGATCGGCCTCAACTTCGACCGCGTGTTCGAGAACGTCGCCGGCGACTTCGGCTGGAACCCAGAGCGCTCGCGCAACGTGGTGTGCGACGTGCGCTACGTGCTGTGGGTCGTCGAGTCGGTGCTGCCGAGCCCGAGCCTCTTGCAGGAACTCGGCGGCTGAGAGCCCGAGAAGAAATCATGCTACGGGCTCTCAGCAGCATGTTTGGCGGCTGCGTTCGCAGCCGCGCAGAGGCTTCGAGAGGATTCTCTCTCAGCCTCTGAGAGCCAACCCGCCTGACCATCTCAGGCAGGTTCCAACTCAGGCTTGCGTGGCGGTGGCCTGCGCCTGGAACTCCCGCTCGACCGCCGCGTCGTAGACCACGACGTCCGGCAGTTCGCGGTAGCGGCCGTCGAGGTCCATGCCGAAGCCGAGCACGAACTCGTCGGGGATCTCGAAGCCGAGAAAGTCGATCGTCACCGGCACCACGCGCCGCGACGGCTTGCTGAGCAGCGACGCCACCCGACAACTCCGCGCGCCCTTGGCAAGGAAGTGCTCCTGCAGCGCCGCGATCGTGCGGCCGGTGTCGACGATGTCCTCGAGCAGCAGCACGTGTCGGCCACGCACCGGCAGGTCGGCGCCGGTGGTGATCGTCACCTTGCCGCTGCTCTGCGTGCCGGCGTAGGACTGTGCGCGCACCTCGTGCACCGGCAGCGAGCCGGGCACGAACTTCTGCAGCAGCCGCGCGAACGGCCGGGCGCCTTCGATGACCGCGACCAGCATCGGCGGCTCGGGGGCGGTGGCGACGTGGATCTGGCGGGCCAGCTCCTGCGCGCGGCGCAGGATCAGCTCGTTCGGGAACAGGACCTTGAACGCAGGGAACTTCACGGGAGTACGAACGGCACCGCCGGCGACACGCCGGGGACTTGGAAGGAGAAGTCGAGGATCACGTGCGCGGCGAAGAACGGCAGGCCGGCCACGGGGTTGGGTTGCGGGATGGCGACGTCGAGGCTGCGGTAGCCGCCGGGCGGCATCAGGGCGACGAAGCCGGGCACGGTCAGCGACGCCTGCAGCATCGCGTCGAAGGCCAGCGGGATCAGCGCCCCGCCGAACGGGATCGACGGCGCGTCGGCGTTCGCCAGCGCCAGCACGCTGAGGAAGACGCCGCCGTGGTCGAGCGCCGTCGCGTGCAGCGTGAAGCGGGTGCTGTCGACGGTGACGCCGCACTGCACCGGATGCACCGTGGTGTCGGCGCTGTTCGTCGTCCCCGGCGTGCCGAGGTCGCCCGCACCGAACGCCGCCACCGCCGCCGCGTAGTTCGCCGGCGTCTGCGCAGAGAACAGGTCGCGCCGTTCGGCGGCGACACCGCTGCCGCCGGGGAACCCGGTCGTGTAGGCGACCTGGTCGAGCGTGGTGATGCCCTGCGTCAGCGCCACCGTGTCGGTGGTGTCGGCGAGCGAAACGGTGTTGAACGGCAGGACGACGCCGAGCGGCTGGTTGCCGTTGCGGGTCGGCGCGCCGTCGACCTGGAACAGCAGCGGACGGCCGGGCACGGCGACGAAGTTGCTCGCCAGCGTGATCGTGTTGCTGCCTTCGACCAGGCGCACGCCGCGCAGGCCGAGCGGCTTGCTGCCGACGTTGACGACCTCGACGTATTCGCCGTTGGTGTCGGGCACGTTCGCCGGGTTGCGGTGCACCTCGCTGATCTTCAGCTCGCCGACCGCGACCGGCGGCGTCGCCACCTCGTCGCACCAGAAGTCGAGGAAGCTGCCGTTGCTGGCGGCAGCGCGGTAGCGGCGGCCGTCGGTGTCGATGCGGATCGAGCCGGCGACACCGAAGCCGATCGTGCTGGCGCTGCCGGTCGTCGTGCTGAGCAGCGCGCGCGCCGCCGCTGCCTGGTTCAGGCGGTTGACGACGTTCGCCGTCGGGTGGCCGAACGAGTTGCCGGCGCCGCAGCTGACCACCGCGAGTTCGGGCGCCAACCGGCTGATCAGGTTCAGGCTGGTCGACGTGTTCGAGCCGTGGTGGTTCAGCTTGTAGACGTCGATGTCGCCGCAGGCGAGGCTCGCCGGGCCCTCGACGTCGGCGGTGCTGCTGGCGCCGCCGGTCAGGTCGCCGCCGAACCACATCGAGAACAGGCCGTAGTCCAGGCGCAGCACCACCGACCGCGAGTTCTCCTCCTGCGCCGAGGCCGTCGGGTCGACGAACGCGCCACCGAGCACGTTGCCGTCGTAGGCGATCACCGTCATCGTCGCGCCGCCGCCGAGCTGGTAGACGGCACCGAGCGACACCTGCTGGCGGCGGCTGCCGGCGGCGGCCAGGTAGTTGTTGACGGTCAGCGTCGTCGGCCGGTTCAGGTCGCCGCGGTCGTAGGCGGTCTGCAGCGGCAGCGCGTTCAGCACTTCGTCGAGGCCGCCGGCGTGGTCCTCGTGGAAGTGCGACAAGAACGTGGACCCGTAGCCCGTGGGCGCCAGCTGCGCGATCGCCGGCAGCATGCGCGCCGTGCCCTGGCCGTTCGGCCCGGCGTCGACGAGGTGCACGGTGCCGTTCGGCGCGCGCACCACGATGCCGTCGCCCTGGCCGACGTCGACCACCACCACGGTGAGGCCCACGGGCGCATCGGCCTGGCTGCCTTGGGGCGCACAGGCCGCGAACAGTGCGGCAATGGCGGTGACGAGCATCGGGGGACCATAGCGACAGCTCGCTGCAGGTGCATCAGGCCGGCAGCAAGCCAGCGTGAGGTCTCCTCGTGCGGCCGCTATGGTCGGGCCATTGCGTGCCATGGCAACGAGGCGATCTGCATGCCGACCATCCTTCGCATCGGCTCGACGAGGTTCTTCTTCTTCTCCAACGAAGGTTCCGAACCTCCGCACATCCACATCGAGCAAGGCGATGCGCTGGCGAAGTTCTGGCTGGAACCGGTAGCCTTGGCATCCTCGAGTCGCTTCAGCGGACGTGAACTCCGCCGCCTCGAGGAACACGTGATCACCCACCGCATGCGCTTCCTGGAGGCTTGGCGTGACTACTTCCGGGCCTGACGTCGATCCCCGCGCCGTGCGCGTCGCCATCGGCGACGACGAGATCCTGGTCGATCTCGCGGATGGCCGCCGCCTCGCGGTGCCACTCGCATGGTTCCCTCGCCTGCTGCACGCCGAGCCGAACCAGCGCCAGAACTTCCGCCTGCTCGGCGAGGGGCAAGGGATCCACTGGCCCGACCTCGACGAGGATCTGAGCGTTGCCGGGTTGTTGCGCGGCGCGGCCGCCCCCCGGTCGTCGCGTCGCGCGGTCTGAGGCAGCCAGCGCATGGCCAACCTGCTCGCCCACCACTACGGCCCGGACGTCGTGCTGTTCGACGACCCGTTCCTGGCGACGCTGCTGCAGCGCATCGGCAGCCCCAGCACCGGCACCGCCGAGATCCCCGGCCTCGTGCGCACCGGCTACCAACGGCTGCTGCAGGAAGTGCTCGCGCGCGAGTTCCCGCGGCGCGCGCAGCGGGCGCCGACCCGCATGACGACGCAGGAGCCGCGCGCGTTCGTGCAGGGCGACTTCCTGTGCCGCGAGACGAAGCTCGTCATCTGCGCGGTGATCCGCGCCGGCATCCTGCCCGCCCAGGCCTGCTACGAGGCCGCCATCGAGGTGCTGCCGCCGGCGAACGTGCGCCTCGACTTCCTGAACATGTCGCGCGTCACCGACGCCCAGCACCATGTCACCGGCGTGCGCCTGGACGGCAGCAAGATCGGCGGGCCGGTCGACGACGCCATCGTGCTGGTGCCGGACCCGATGGGAGCCACCGGCGGCACCGTCTGCCGCGCGTTCGAGGTCTACCGCGAACTCGGCGGCCCAGGGCCCAGAGGCTTCGTCGCCGCCCACCTGATGGTGACGCCGGAAGCGGTGCGCCGCGTCACCTCGTCGCACCCCGGCCTGCGCGTCTACGGCGGCCGGCTCGACCGCGGCTTGTCGAGCGAGCGCGCGCTGGCCAGCCCGCCGGGCACCTACCCGGACGAAGAACGCGGGCTCACCGACGTGCAGTACATCGTGCCGGGTGCGGGCGGCATGGGCGAACTGCTGACCAACAGCTGGGTGTGAGCCGCGCCGCGAAATCCTGCGCACGTTCGCGTCGGAAGTTCGGGTCCGTCGTGCCATCTCCCTGCGTTCCGGCGGTTGCCGGCGCAGGAGAGGCGACATGGGCAAACGAAGCGGGATTGGCGCGTCGGGCCGGCGCGCGGCAGCACTGGTGATGGACGACGACGACGACGATCCGGGCGATGTGTGCGCGGCCTGCGGCTGCTCGCAGTGCCGGCTGGCCGAAGCGTTCGACGCGCTCGCCCGCCGTCCGGCCCGGGCGAGCGGGCCAACAGCAGCCTTGCCAGGGCCGCGGCTCGCCCGCTATCCCTTGCCGTCCTCATGACCACCATCGTCTCCGTGCAAGGCCGCGAAGTCCTGGACAGCCGCGGCAACCCCACCGTCGAAGTCGAAGTCGAACTGGAGTCCGGTGCGCACGGCAGTGCGATCGTGCCGTCCGGCGCCAGCACCGGCGCGCACGAGGCGGTCGAGCTGCGCGACGGCGACAAGAAGCGCTACCTCGGCAAGGGCGTGAGCAAGGCGGTCGCCAACGTCAACGGCGCGATCAGCGAAGCGCTGCTCGGCGTGCCGGCGGAGGACCAGTTCCTGGTCGACACGCTGCTGCGCGAAGCCGACGGCAGCAAGAACAAGGGCAAGCTCGGCGCCAACGCGATCCTCGGCGCGTCGCTGGCCACCGCCAAGGCGGTCGCCAACGAGGTCGGCATGCCGCTGTGGCGCTACGTCGGTGGCGCCAAGGCGCGCCGGCTGCCGGTGCCGATGATGAACATCCTGAACGGCGGCGCGCACGCCGACAACAACGTCGACTTCCAGGAGTTCATGGTGATGCCGGTCGGTGCTTCGAGCTTCAAGGAAGGCCTGCGCATGGGCGTCGAGGTCTTCCACGCGCTGAAGGCCGAGCTGAAGGCGAAGAAGCTGATGACCGCGGTCGGCGACGAAGGTGGCTTCGCGCCGAACCTCGAGTCGAACGCCGCCGCGTTCGAGATCATCCTGCAGGCGATCAAGAAGGCTGGCTACAAGGCCGGCAGCGACCTGGTGCTGGCGCTCGACGCCGCGGTCACCGAGCTGTTCGACAAGGGCAAGTACACGCTCGAAGGCGAAGGCAAGACCCTGGACAGCAAGGGCATGGTCGAGCTCTACCAGAGCTGGTGCAGCCAGTTCCCCATCTTCTCGATCGAGGACGGCATGGCCGAGGACGACTGGAAGGGCTGGCAGGCGCTGACCACGGCGATCGGCGGCAAGACGCAGCTGGTCGGCGACGACCTGTTCGTCACCAACACCGAGCGCCTGCAGCGCGGCATCACCGAGAAGGCCGGCAACGCGATCCTGATCAAGGTCAACCAGATCGGCACGCTGACCGAGACGCTGGAAGCGATCGACATGGCGCACAAGGCCGGCATGCGCGCCATCATGTCGCACCGCTCGGGCGAGTCGGAGGACAACACCATTGCCGACCTCGCGGTCGCCTGCGGCACCGGCCAGATCAAGACCGGCGCGCCGTGCCGCAGCGATCG
>CANGSN010000134.1 GCA_947455805.1 Planctomycetota bacterium | reverse complement strand
TGCCTTCGCCGACGTGCAGCGTCACCGTCGTCGTCACGATGCCGGCGTCGGCGATCCGCTGCAGCAGCTCCGGCGTGAAGTGCAGGCCCGCGGTCGGCGCGGCGATCGCTCCCGGCACGCGCGCGTAGACCGTCTGGTAGCGCGCGCGGTCGGCGGCGACGTCCTCGTCGCCGTCGCGTTCGATGTACGGCGGCAATGGCGCGCGCCCGCAGCGTTCGAGCGCCGCCGCCACCGTGCCTTGAAGCACGGCCAACTGCACCTGCCAGCGGCCCTCGCTGCGCCGCTCGAGCAGCGTCATGGCGATGGCGCCGTCCTCCATCGGCACGACGTCGCCGGGCTTCAGCTTCTTGCTCGGCTTGACGAACGCTTCGCCGACGTCGCCGTCGAGGCGCACCAGCAGGCACTCGACGGCACCGCCGGTCGCGCGCTTGCCGCACAGGCGCCACGGCATCACGCGGGTGTCGTTCAGCACCAGCAGGTCGCCGGCGCGCAGGAAGCGCGGCAACTCGGCGACGATCGCGTGCTCGGTCGTGCGCGTCTCCCGGTCGTGCACCAAGAGGCGCGCCTGGTCGCGCGGCTCGACGGAACGGCTGGCGATGAGCTCCGGTGGCAACGAGAAGTCGAAGTCGGCGACGCGCACGGCGCGGCTTCATACCCTGGCGGAGCGCCGCACGGAAACGCGGGCCATTGCCGGCACCGGCGAGCTGCTGCAGCATGGCGCCAATGCCTGCGCCGAAGAGCCGTCTCGCCCGCCCCTGCACGCCCCGATCCGTGCTCACCGCCGCGCTGCTGGCGGCCTGTAGCGGCGGCGGCAGCGACAGCAGCACCCCGATCGGCGGCGGCAGCATCCCGCCGCAGCTGGTGGCCGCGCGCGCCCGCGTCGACTCGCCGTTCCAGTTCGCCGAACTGGCGCTGCGCGACGACCGCAACCTCGGCAGGGAACGCGTCGCCGACCGCACCGGCACCGAGCGCATGCCGCGGCTGCACCCCGACGGCAACCGCGTGGCGTTCGCGCGCGAGCGCAGCAACGGCGACGCCGACAGCCGCGAACTGTTCACCAGCTCGCTCGACGGCACCGTCGGCGAGGTGCGCCTGACCAGCGACGCTTCGCGCGACGACGAACCGAGCTGGTCGCCGGACGGCAGCACGATCCTGTTCACCAGCGAACGCGACGGCCAGCGCGCCCTGTGGACGATGGCCGCCGACGGCTCCTCGCCGACGCGGCTGCAGACGCCGCTGACCGGCGGCGGCGACGGCGAAGCCGACTGGCACCGGCCGAGCGACCGCATCGTCTGGAGCCGCGCCGACGCCAGTGGCCGCCACACGCTGTGGACCTGCAGCGGTTCGGGCGCGAACCCGCAGCCGCTGACCGATGGCGGCAGCGCGACCGGCGCCGGCAGCGGCGACCGCGCGCCGAGCTGGTCGCCCGACGGCAGCCAGATCGTGTTCGTGCGCCGGATCTCGGCCCAGGTCGCGAGCCTCGCCTACGTCGACGTCGCCACCAGCTTCGTCACCCTGCGCCTCGTGCCGAACGGCGAGGTCGCGTGGCCACGCTTCACGCCGGGCGCCGACCGCGTGCTGTTCGGCCTCGCCGAGCCGCAGGCCGGCCGCAACGGCATGCGCCTCGCGTGGATCGGCAAGGACACCGGCAATCCGGTGCTGCTGTGGCCCGACGAGCGCTGGCTGCTGCAGGGCTTCGACCTGCGGCCGTCGTTCGCGGCGCTGCCGACGGCGGCGGCGCCGACGACGCTCGACGTCACGCGCGCGCAGGTACAGTTCGCCGCCGGCAGTTCGGCCATCGGCACCCGCGCCGACCTCGTCGACGTCGATGGCGACGGCTACGAGCTGACCACCGAGACCGTCGACGGCCGCGAGGTCGCCGGCATCAACGTGCGCTTCGACCTGCCGGTCGGCCTCGCCACCGACACGCTGGAGCTGCGGGTGCAGGGCACCGCCCGCTGCTCGCGCGGCGGCCAGGACAGCTTCCTGCGCATGTCGCTCTACAACCCGGTCGACGAGCGCTTCGACACCGTGGTCGAACTGCCGTCGGTCGCCAGCACGACGACCACGCAGACGCTGGCGTTCACCACCTCGAGCCTGCGCCACGTGACGTCGCAGAAGCAGCTGCGGATCACCGTGATCGCCGACGTCGCCGCCGGCGCGCGCGCCGACCTGCTGGTCGACCAGGTGCAGGTCGTGCTGGTGCCGCGGGCGACGAACTGACGGCGCTGCCTAGCGGTCCCAGGCGATCACGACCTCGGCGACGCTGGCGGCCCCCGTCGGCACGACGAACGGCAGGCGCACGACCTGCTGCGGGGCGAGCCGCAGCCAGCGGCGGTCGTCGGTGGCGACCACCTCGCCGGCCGCATCGGCGAAGCGGCAGTCGACGGCCAGCGCCATCGCTTCGAGGTCCTGGTTCTGCACCTCGAGCAGCAGCGTCGGCGGGCCGTCGCGGTCCGTGATGCCGGGGCCGACGACCTGCACGGCGAGCACGTCGAGCAGCTCTTCGTCGTCGACGAACACCGGGGCCAGCAGCTCGCTGCCGACCCCGTCGTGGGCACGGTAGTACGGGCCGTGGCAGGCGGCGGCGCACGCCAGCGCCAGCACCGCGGCCCGGCACCGCACGTCAGTTGCCCCCGAGCTCGCGCGCGAGGTCGGCGTGGAACGCCTCCGGCACGACGCTGACGTGGCGCGCGGTGGCGCCGGTGTTGAGGTCGACCATCGACACCACCAGCTGCCAGCGGTTCAGCACCTCGCGCAGCGTCGACAGCACGGCGACGCCGGCCCCCGAACGCTGCAGGAACGCGATCGTCGCCGGATCGACGGCGCCCTGCTCGCGGTGCAGCTTCGCGTCCTTGCCGATCACCTCGAGCGCCTTCTGCTGCTCGGCGTCGTCGGGCAGCACCTCGGCGCCCTTCTTCGCCGACGACTGGAACGCGCCGCGCAGCCAGTCGGCGATGCCGTTCGACAGCGCCGGCGACTTGCTCTGGGCGGGCACCACGGTGTCGAGCACCGCGACCTTCTTGCCGGCGAGGCCCTCTTCGTTGCGTGCGATCAGGTCCTGCACGGCGCCGTTGACCAGGCTCTCGACCTCGGCGGCCAGCGACTTCTCGATCTTGCGCGTGCGCACGACCAGGTCGAGGCGGCGGCGCGAGCCGAGGAACGACACGCTGCGCACCATGCCCTCCGGTGCCGGCACGCTCTCGACCGCGGCGGCGACCCGGCTCTGCAGTTCGGCGGTGCTGCCGCGGAAGCGCAGCGCGAACTCGGCGAACTCGCGCACACCGTCGCCACTCCCGCCGGTGCGGCCGCTGCCGGCCTGCTGCGACGAGCCACCGACCGCCGCTTCGCCGAGTGCTTGGCCCAGGCGCGCGACCAGTTCGGCGTCCTCGCGGTCGCTGTGCAGCGCCACGCGGTAGGCGGTGCCCTTCTCGGCTTCCGCCGCGGCGGCGCCGCGCACCAGCTCGGCGACCTTGCCGACGACCGAGCCCTTGTCGTCCGGATTGCACAGGCTCTCGATCGCCTTCTTGTGCGCGTCGCCGAAGCCCTCGAAGGCCTGGCCGCGCGCATCGAAGCCGTCGTTGAACAGGATCGCCGAGTCCTCGGCGCCGACGATGCGCAAGCGCAGGCGATCGCGCACGACGAAGCGGCCCTGCTGCTCGACCTCCTGCTCGACGAAGATGCCGGCGGTGATCACCAGGTCGGCGTCGACGGCGATGCCCACCGAACCTTCGCCGGCGGACTGCGCCGGCTGGTCGCCGCCGACGAACTGCTGGAACACCTTCTGCGTGCGGTCGTGCAGCTGCAGCGCGTGCTTGCCGTCGACGACCAGCAGCTGCTTGCGCGCGAGGCCGGTGGTGAGCCGCTCCACCACTTCCAGCGTGGCGTTCTGGCGCACCCCTTCGGCAGTGGACGGTTGCACCAGGATGCGCAGCACCGGGGCGGCGGCGGGCTTGCCGGCGGCCTCCTGGGCGACGGCGACGCCGAGCGTCAACAGGGCGGCGAACGGAAGCGAAAGCTGGGTGCGCATCACTGCTTCTCCAAGGTGAGCTCGTAGGAACCGACGGCGACCTGCGGCACGTCGGCGAGGCGGATCTGCACGGTGCGGAAGCCCGGCTTCCTGACCACCAGCGTGTCGTCGACCGAGACCAGGTTGAAGTCGAGGTCGCACGGCGTCGACATCTGCAGGTTGAGCCGCTCGATCAGCACCGTGGCGCCGTTCGGCACCGTGTTGAAGCGCGCCAGCATGCTCTCGCCGGGGGTCGACGAGCAGGCGGCACCGGCGATGCACAGGAGGGAGAGAAGGGCGGCTCGGGGAGTGGGCGTGTTCATGGTCCGGTCGATCGCGGTTGGCAGGGCTGGTCGTTCAGGGCTGGGCTGGCGGGGTCGCCGGCGCCTTCTCGGGTCACTCGGGTGCTGGCTCGGTCGGCGAACCAGCGGCGGCCGCGGGGTGCGAGGTCATCACCGTCGGCGCCCCACCGAAGACGGGCAACAGCGCCAACACGTAGCTGTTCGTTCCGTCGCGCACGTCGACGTCGACGGTGGCGGCGATGCCACCGACGTTGCCGCCGCGGGCCGACTGGACGGCGATCGTGTGGGCGCCGACCGGCAGTTCGAGGCGCAGCACCTGGAACGACGCCGGCAGCAGGCTCCAGCAGCGCAGGTCGGCGCCTTCGGTCGCGGTCCACAGCAAGGCCAGGCCGTCGACGGCGAGGCTGGCCAGTTCGGTCGCCTGGCGGTCCTTCTGCCGGCGGCCGCCGGCCTCGATGCCGGCCTTGGCACCTTCGGCGACGACGATCTTGAAGGCACGGCGCAGCACCGCGCGGGCGACGATGGCGTCGCGCATGACCTCGAACTCGTTGCGCGCCGCGGCCTCGACGTCGGTCACCGTCGCCGTCGACACGGCGGTGCCGCCGTCGACCGACACCAGCGCCTGCTGCGGGTTGTCCGGGTGGTAGGCGAGCCCCGGGATCGGCACCTTGGCGATGTTCGGCAGGATGCCGCGGTCGCGCGAACGCGCCCAGATCCACTGCGCGATCGCCAGACTGACCTGCGTCGCCACCTCGTTCTTCTCGACGCGGTACGGCCCGCGGCCGACCAGCGCGATCACGTGCACGACGCCGTGGCCCTGCGCCGAGTGCTTGCCGCTGGCGGCGCGTTCGACGTTCTCCTTGGCGAAGCGGAACCCCGGCTCGAGCTCGGCGACCTTCTGGTGGTTGCGCCGCGCCTCCTCCATCTGCAGCGGGTCGCCTTCCTGCACGATCGCGCGCAGGTAGTTGCCGAACGCGACCTGCTTGTAGCGCAGCTTCGGCTTCTGGCCGCTCTGGTCGGCGTAGGCCTCCATCAGCCGCTGCTGCACCTCGAACACCTGCAGGCCGTAGGCGATCGCGTCGGCCCCGCCCTGCATCAGGTCGGCGGCGCCGAGCAGCGCGCGCAGCAGGATCTTCTCGTAGTCGTAGCCCTGGTAGCGCATCTGCCGGTCGTCGAGCAGCACCGAGCCGAGCCAGCCGAGCGCATCGCTGCCCTCGGCGTCGTCGTAGGCGTCGCGGGCCGAACGCAGGCCGGCGATCGCCGCCTTCGGCTGCCCCTGCGCCAGGTCCACCATCGACCGCTCGGCGCGCCACAGGTGCGCGTTGCTGCCGTCGTCGGCGATCAGTTCGTCGATGGCGGCCCGCGCCGCCACGTAGTCGCCGGCGGAGTAGGCACCCCGCGCGGCGAGCATCGGATCGGACGCGCACGCGGCGAACGCGCACGCAGACAGCACGAGAACGGCGACGCGCATCGACGAGGGTCCTGGCCGCGGACGGTTCAGCGCGAGTATTCCTTGCGGACGCGCACCATCGACCGATTGACCTCTTCGCCGGTCTCGATGTCGATGAGCACCAGCGTGAGCCCGTAGTTGCGCTGCGACTCGCGCTGGCCCGGGTTCGTCGTGCCGGTGGTGATCGTCGTGCGCAGCAGCATCTCGATCGGCGCGCCCTTCTGCTCGAGGGCCTGGGCGATGGCACGGCGGCCGCGCGGCAGGTAGACCTCGTCGCCGGAGACGCGCGCTTCGGTCAGCGCGACGCGCAGGAACTCCTGGCTGATCGTGCGGAAGCGTTCCGACTCGTTGATCGAGGTGGCGATGACCTCGTAGAGCTGGTCGCGCCAGTCGCCGAGCTCTTCCGCCGACTTGTTCTCGATCGGCATCACCGCGATCTTCTTCTGGCCGAGGTTGGTGATCGCCGCGGCGCGGCTGGACAGCAGCTTCTCGACGGTGCCGGCGACCAGGCGGTCCCAGGTCTCCGCACCCGCCGCGCGGTTGCCGACCTGATCCTCTTCGGAGTCGGACATCACGCGACCGCGCGGACCGCCGCCGCACGCCGCCATCGACAGAGCCAGGAGAACGGAGAGGCCGAAGCCGAGAGTCTTGTTCATCGCAGTCATGATGGGAATCCGGGTCACTTGCCGAGCATTTGGTCGAGTTCGGCCTGGAACAGGCCGTCGACGTCGATCGCCTCGGTGATCTCCTGCGCCGTGCGCAGGTCGCGCAGCACGAGGCGGAGCTGGTAGGTCTTCAACGTCGGGCGCAGCACGGTCTCGAGCACCAGGTCGGTGCCCCTGGCCCGCATCTGCGCGATGGTGTCGGCGTCGACCGCGGCGTCGCGGCGGTACGAGCGCGCTTCGCTGCGGATGATCGCCAGCAGCCGGCGGCGATCGCCGTCGTCGGCCAGCACGCGGAACGCGTCGCCGGTGGCGGCGCGCAGCCGTTCGGTGACGAGACGCGACAGGTCGACGGCGAGCCCGCCGATCGGCGAGGCCTTGTAGGCTTCGAAGGAAGCGCCGAACGCGTCGATCGCCGCTCCGAGCGTGTCGTGCTTCTTGCCGGCGATCGTCACCGGCCCGCTCTCCAGCGCCGCTGCTTCGGCGTCGCCGCCTTCCGCCGCGGCCGCCGCCTTGCGCAGCAAGATGGTGTAGGCGCGTTCGATCTCGTCGGCCGCCGCCTGCAGCGCCGCACCTTCGCCGGCATTGCAACGGAACACCGACGGGAACACGCGCACCGACTTGCCGGCGAGCAGCTTGCCCTGCTTGTCGGCGACGCGCTGCGCCAAGAGGCCGGCGAGGATGCGCAGTTCGGCGTCGAGCACCGGCCGGAACGGCGGCGCCTCGTTGCCGATGCGCCACGCGCTGTCGATGCGCGCGCGCCGGTACAGTTGCGCCGCCAGCGGGCCGCGCACGACTTCTTCGCGCATCGTCGCCACCACCGAACGGTCGGGCAGACGACGGCATTCCCAAAGCAGCTCCACCGCTTCGTCGCGGCGGCCTGCATCGAAGATCTTCACCTGCGCGATGCCCTGCACGACGTAGCCGGCCCCGATGCGATCGGCGAGCCAGTAGACGTCGTCGGGGGCGCGCCACGCATCGAGCCCGCGGTTGCTGGCCTTGATGTCGTTGGTCAGGCTGCCGCCGGCCAGAATGCCACGAACGCCTTCGCGCTCGAGGCCGGCAGCCGTCTCCTCCATCAACCACTCGCCGAGGCCGTTGATCGTGTAGCCGCGCTGGTTGCCTTCGCCACTCTGCGCCATCGCCGGAAACACCGCGACGATGCCCGGCGCCGCCTTCACCTCGGCGGCGACCTTC
>CANGSN010000133.1 GCA_947455805.1 Planctomycetota bacterium | reverse complement strand
GACCTGTCGGCCGTGCACGCGCAGGGCTACGCGTTCCAGATCGAGATGGCGTTCCGCATGGTGCGCGCCGGCTTCAAGGTGCGCGAGATCCCGATCCACTTCGTCGACCGCCGCGTCGGCAAGTCGAAGATGGACAGCAGGATCGCCCGCGAGGCGCTGCTGCTGGTGCCGAAGCTGCGCTCGCGCGTGAAGAAGGAACGGCTCGCCGACTGACGGCGGCGCGGCGGCAGCCGCCTCGAGGTCGGCGCGGCGAGCTGCGGGCTGGAGGGACGCCCGACCGCTCTGCGATCCCGTAGGCATCGCGTTCTGCGCCACCCCGGCGACGATTCTCTCGAGCAGCCGTGTCCGCTTGACGATCCTGGTCTGACCAGACAGACTAGATTCGATGAGCGCCGACCGCGTCCGCGAAGTAGGGGTCTTCGACGCCAAGACCCGACTCAGCTACCTGCTCGACCAGGTCGAGCGCGGGGACTGCATCGTCATCACGCGCCACGGCCGCCCGGTCGCGCAGCTGGTCCCCTACGTCGAGTTCGATCGGGCCCGCGTGCGCGCCGCAGTCCAGGCGCTGTTGGAGTTCGAGGGCGGCAGCCTGCCGGAGGGCGCCAGCATCCGGCAACTGCGGGACGAGGGCAGGCCTTGAGCGGGATCGTGATCGACAGCTCCATCGCCCTCACCTGGTGCTTCCGCGACCAGCGCTGCGCCTACGGCGACTTGGTGCTCGGACTGTTGGTGGAGAACATGGCCATCGTGCCAGCCCTCTGGTGGCTCGAGGTCGCCAACGTCACCGCACTCGCCGAGCGCAGGGGCGGCCTGAGTCAGGCGCAGCGCGTTCGCTTCTTCGAACTGCTCGGGAACCTGCGCATCACGACCGACCCGGTGGAAGGTCCACGCACGCTCGGCGCGGTGGTCGACATCGCGCTGGCCCACCAACTCACCGCCTACGACGCGACGTTCCTCGAAGTGGCGCAACGCATGCGGGCCCCTCTCGCGACGCTCGACGTGCCGCTGCGGCGCGCAGCGATCGCCGCCGGCGTCGCCCTGCTGCCGGGCGGCTGAGCCGGCTCGCCCGCTCGGCGACCAGGCTCAGCGATTGCGCCCCGAAGCACCAGCCGCTCAGACCTTGCTGGCCTCCAGGCGATCGCGCTCGATGTCGGCGATCATCGACTCGGTGATGTCACCGGTCGGATAGGTGCCGGCGAAGCAGGCGTTGCAGAACTGCAGGTCCTTGTTGCCGGCCGTGCGCACCGCGTCCTCCATCTGCTCCAGCGTCTGGTAGAGCACGTGGTCGGCGCCGAGTTCGCGCGCGATCTCCTCGTGCGTGCGGCCGCGGGCGACGAACTCGCGCTTCGTCGACATGTCGATGCCGTAGAGGCACGGGAACAGGAGCGGCGGCGAGTACGACGCGAGGTAGACCTTCGCGGCGCCCATCTGGCGCGCGATCTTGACCATCTGCCGGCTCGTGTTGCCGCGCACGATCGAGTCGTCGAGGATGACGACGCGCTTGCCCTCGAACTCGGCGCGGATCGGGTTCAGCTTGGTGCGGATCGTCGCCTGCCGCGCCTTGTCGTTCGGCATGATGAACGTGCGGCCGACGTAGCGGTTCTTGACGAAGCCCTCGCGGCACGGCACGCCGATCACCTCGGCCATCGTCTGCCCCGCGGTGCGCGCGGACTCGGGCACCGGGATGACGACGTCGGCGACCAGCTTGGTCTCGAGGAACGCGCGGCCGAGGCGACGGCCGAGCTCCATGCGCGCCTCGTAGACCGAGGTGCCGTCGAGGAACGTGTCCGGCCGCGCGAAGTAGACGTACTCGAAGATGCACGGGCGGTGCGGCTTGTTCGCCACCTGCCGGATGTGCGGCACGCGGTCCTTGCCGATCCACACCATCTCGCCGGCCTTCAGGTCGCGGACGATCTCGTAGCCGGCGACGTCGAGCACGACCGACTCGCTGGCCACCGCGTACCAGGTGCCCTCCGGCGTGACCTTCTTGCCGAAGATGCACGGCTTGATGCCGTACGGGTCGCGGAACGCATACATGCCCTCGCTGGTGATGCCGGCGACGGAGTAGGCGCCCTTCACGCGGTCGTAGACCTCCTTCACCGCGGTCTGCACGTCGTCGACGGTGACCGGGTCGGCGCGGCGGCGCATCAGCGCGTCGGCGAACACGTAGAGCACGACCTCGAGGTCGCAGTTGCTGCCGAGGTGGATGTTGCGCTGCGCGAAGTAGGTGCGCCTCAGCTCGTGGAAGTTGGTGACGTTGCCGTTGTGCGCCATCGCCGTGCCGACCGGGTAGTCGAGCCAGAACGGCTGTACGTCGGTGTCCTCGCCGAGACCGACCGTGGGATAGCGAACGTGGGCGACGGCGAGATGGCCGCGCAGGCGCTGCAGGTGCTTCTCACCGAACACCTCGCGCACGAGGCCGAGGCCCTTCTTGGCTTGGAAGCGGTCCTTGAAGGTGACCGCGCCGGCGGCGTCCTGACCGCGGTGCTGGATGGCGAGCAGCCCGTTGAGGGCGTCCTGGATGGCGTCGGATTCGGGAGGGCCGAAGATGGAGATGAAGCCGCACATGAGGGGCGACGAGCTTACCATCCGCGCCGCGATGACGAACCTCTGCAACCTGGACGGCCAGATCGTGGCCGAACGCGACGCGCGCATCCCCGTGCTCGATCGCGGGTTCCTGTTCGGCGACTCGATCTACGAAGTGGTCAGGACCTACGGCCAGGAGCCGTTCGGCTGGGCGGAGCACTGGCAGCGACTGTGCCTGTCGGCGGCGGCGATCCGCATGCGCCTCGACCTCGACGAGGCGACCGTCGCCCGCCGCATCGCCGCCACCCTGGCGGCGGCGGGCAGCGGCGACTTCTACGTGCGCCTCGTGGTCAGCCGCGGCACCGGCGATGCGCCGAACATCGACCTCGCCTACGCCAACAGCCCGCCGTGCTGGGTCGTCATGGTGCGGCCGCTGACGCCGATGTCGGGCAAGACGGCCCGGCTGGCGATCGTCGACCGCCTGCGCAACGACCGCCGCGCGCTCGACCCGGCGACGAAGAGCGGCAACTACCTGAACAACGTGCTCGGCCTGGCAGAAGCCAAGGACGCCGGCGCCACCGACTGCGTCATGACGAACGCGTTCGGCTTCGTCGGCGAGGCGTCGACGTCGAACCTGTTCGCGTTCGTCGACGGCGCCTGGGTCACACCGCGGCTCGACGACGGCATCCTGGCCGGCATCACGCGCGCCCTGCTGCTGCAGTTCCTGCCGCAGGCCGGCGAACGCGTGCTCGAGCGCAACCTGACGCCGGGCGACCTGCGGCGCGCCGACGAGGTGTTCTTGTCGAGCACGCTGCGCGACATCGGGCCGGTGACCCACGTCGACGGCAAGCCGGTCGGCAACGGCGAGGCCGGCCCGCGCACGGCGCGGCTCATGGGTGCGTTCCAGGAGTTCGTGCAGACGCGCCTGCGCACGCACGACGCGCCCCGCTGGCGGCAGCTGGTCGGCGATCGCTGAGCGATCGCTCGCGCCGGCCGCCCGCTGTCACTTCCAGCCGGCGCGCACGTCGGCCAGGGTCCGATCGAACGCGTCGACACGGAGCATGCCGTGGTGCGGACAGTCGACGTCCAGCGTGACCCCGACCGTGCCGCATATCACCAGGCTGAAGCCGACGGTGTGCAGCCAACGGCGCCGTTTGCACACAACCATGCCATAGCCGGCGAACAGCGCTCCCGACAGCGCCAGCAGGAACAGCATCACGGATACGATGCGCGGCGGGTGCCGCCGCGTGGCCAGTGTGCGAGCTGCGGCGACGTCGAACACCTCGTTCAACGCCGGCAGCAGGAGGATGGCCGCTGCGGGCATCACCGGCCTTTGCACCGCTGCAATGGACGCCTTCCACAGTTCGCCGCCGGCGCGTTCGGCCTCGGCGAACTCGCCCTCGGCGTCAGGGTCGGCGAACCGTTGCGCACAGCCCTCCAAGCGGGCGTCGACAAGGGCGCGCTCGAATCAGCCGAGCACGTCGGCCAGGACGCCCTGGATGCGCTCGAGCGCCTGGCGATACTTGGCCTTCGCCTGCTCGCTGCCCTTGACCGCGGCGACGATGCCCTCGAGGGTGCCGTCGAACGACACCGAAGCAGCCTTCGCCTTCGGCGGGCGGCCCGGGCCACGCTTCGGCGCGCCCGAGGCGGCAGCGGCCTTGGCCTTCGCCGCCTTGCCCTGGCCACGCGGCGCCTGTTTGACGATGCCGAGCAGCGCCTGCGCGCGGCCGAACATGATCGGGAAGATCTTCAGCTTCTTCTTGTCCGCGGCGTCCTTGATCTCCGCGTACGTCGCCGCCTTGTTGCTCTTCAGACTCTCGACGATGAAGTCCATCGCCGGATTGTTCTTCTTTGAAGCCATCGTGATTACCTGGGTCTTGGGGTCCATCGCGCGGCCATGCAACCGCTCAATGTGGGGCGGATTGTCTGTGGAACGCCGATTGGATCAAGACACGAGCTGCACAATCCTCACAGTCACTTGCCGACAGTGACGGTCCACGACTCGCCCGGAGCCAGGATCAGTGAAGGTGTCGGGCGCAACTGCTGCTGGACGGCGTGCAGCTGACGCAGCGTCATACGATCGAGCTGGGGCATCGACTGGCACTCGAACGCGTCGTCGATCACGACCAGCCGCGGCTTCGCGGCGACGACGATCGCGGGCAGCTCCGGATTGCGCGGCGACGCCACCATCACGTCGATGGCGACGCCGACGGCCGCGTCCTTGGCCCGCAGGGTCGGCCCCGCCAGCAACACGCGCGGTCCATTCGGCACGTCGATGCGGTAGCTGCAGCTCCACGGCACCTGCCCGTCCGCCTGCGCCTCGCCGAGCGCGTGCACCTGCATGCCGGTGGCGGCCCCGTACGACTTGCCGAGCTCGGCCAACGGCATCTTGTCCATGCCGACGGTCGGCAGGTGGAAGGCGATGTGCGTGTAGACCGGCCGCGGCGGCTCGGCCGCGAACATGCCCAGCAGCAGCTGGTCCTGGCGCCGCGTCATGTCGAGCGGCTGCGTCAGCACACAGAATTGGGCGCCGCCCCACAGCGCGTCCGGGATGTCGGCGCCGGCCGGGTCGACGACGAAGTTGCCTCTCGCCGAACGGAACAGCCAGCCGCCCGTGGGCAGCCGGAACAAGCGCACGGCCCCCGCCGGCACGTCGTCCTCGGCGTTCTTCGACACCGAGACCAGTCGCGCCCGCCACCACGACGGCAGGCCGCGCGCCGTGAAGCCGGCGACCTCGCGATTCATCCGCCGGTGGATGCGCTGGTGGAACTCGAGCAGGTCGATGCGAGGCCATTGCGCACAGTGGCCGTCGATCTCCTCGAGCACGGCGAGTCGCCGCGAACCACCACAGTCGGCGGGCGACGTCGACCCGTCGTAGATCGCCGGCGGGAACTGCAGCAGGCGGGCGGTCAGGTCGGCCCAGTACTCCTTCGGCTTGGCCGGCGGCTCGGCGCTGGCCGGCTTCGGCGGGAACTGCGGCACCGCGCCCTGCAGCGCCGCCGCGTCGGCGACCAGCATCATGCTGGCGTAGAGCCCCGGATCGACGATCGGCGAGCAGCCGAACGTCAGGCCGATGCGCGTCTGCGGCATGCTGTCGGTGCTCTCGTCGAAGTCGTTGACTACGATCTGCAGGTCGACCACGGAGCCGACCGCGGGCTTCCTGCCGACGGGCAGGATCTCCTTCCACGGAATGCGCGCCTCGTAGCTGGTGATGCCCTGCTCCTTGTCGTGCAGCACGACGGCGCGGCCGTCGTCGCCTTCGAGCACGCGCGCCGTGCCGCGCAGGCGATCCCATTGCACCAATTGCCGCGCCGCCTGGTCGGCGAGCCAGAAATCACGATCCTCGATGCGCCCCGGATCCGGTCCGTTCGCGCGCGTGTCGCGGGCCGGATCGAACGAGAGCAGCACGCTGTCGGCGACCGGGACCTCGACCAGCTGCAGCGACGCCTTGTCGAGCGGGCGATGCCAGTCGTCCTGCACCGCCATGCCGAAGTAGAGGGCGTCGTCGTCCCACAGCAGGAACGCGACACCGCTCAGGTCCTTGCCACCGCGATAGGCGCCGCTCGCCGTGCCGGAGACCTGGCGGGTGTCGTCCATGCGCACGGCCGGCAGTTCGGGCCAATCGCGCAGCGAGCCGTCGATCTGCAGCTCGGTGGCGCCGCGCGGCAGCACGAGGACCTGCGGCAACAGCATCGGCTCCGGTCGCGGCTGCTGCGGGGACGCAGGCGGTCCCTGCGCTTGCAAGGCGGCGGCGAACGACAGACACAGCGAGCACTTCCAGTTCACGACAGTCTCCGCAGATTGAGATGGTTGACGAGCACGTTGGCCACCGTCGAGCCGAGCAGTCCGAAACCGAGATCCACCAGCAGTCCGAGCAGCGAGGCATACAGCACCGCCAGCCACCACAGCCGGCGCTGGCCGGAAGCGATAACCACAGTGACGGCGACGGCAACGCCACCCGGCCAGCCGAAGGCGTCCTGGACTGCGCAGCGCAGCAGGAACTCCTCGCCGAGCGCGGAAGCGAGCAGCAGGACATCGACCGCCCAGGCGTCGATGTCAGCGAAGAAACGGCGCAGTTCGTCGTCGAGCGGCGCCAGGGCCGAGGTGCGCGCCGCGACCACCGCCAGCACCGCCGAGAACGCAACCGCCACGGCGCCGCCCGCGAGCAAGCCGAGCCACGGCCCGTGCGCACCGATCGCCAGCTCGCGGAACGCGTCGGTGCGATCGCGGGCGTGGAGCCAGGCCAAAGCACCCAGCATCACCAGGGTCTGGACCAGCAGCGACGACGCGATGCGCTCCCGCGGCGACGGTGGTTCGCCCGCGGACTCCGTCGGCTCCTCGGGTTCGCCGCTCACGGCCGCAGACTCCGGCGGCGCGACCACGGCCCCAGCACCCGCGTCGGCACGCCGAGCAACGAGGATTCGGGCACCGCGCCGAACTGCCGCGAGTCGCGGCTGTCGAACGCGCTGTCGCCGAGCAGGAACCAGTGCCCCGGCGGCACCTCGCGCGGCCACGTGCCGGGCTGGCCGGGCAGGCCGACGATCGGGTCGCGCCACGCGAACACGTCGTGGAACACGGCGAGGCGCCGGACGCGCAGGGCCGCGTCGGCGGGCCCCAACGCGGCCACGTGCACGACGGCACGAAGCCCGCCCGGCATGCCGCTCTCGTCGGCGGTGTTCCAGTCGGCGTCGCGCGGCACGACGAACAGGGCGTCGGCGCGCTGGTCGAGGCAGAACCAGACCCGGTCGTCGAGGCGGCCGAACTCGACGTGCAGCGCCGAATCGATCGGCAACGCCTGCTCGCCCTGGTTCTCGCCGTTCCGCCACAACACGACGCGGCGCTGTGCTGGCAGCCAATGGAACGTCAGCGCTTCGCCGCGCGTCTCGATCGTCGCCAGCAGCTCGACGGCCGCACCGGCCAGTTCGAGCTCCATGCCGCAGTCGAACACGCCGTGGTCGGTGCCGACGGCGGGGCGCTTGCCCGTGACGGTGAGATAGCCGGCGTCGACGGCGCGGCTCGTGCCGATGCAGCCTTCGGGCAAGCGCGGCCCGTCGAGCGCCGCCCGCCGCCGCCGCCGGGCTTCGCCGCGGAACGCG
>CANGSN010000132.1 GCA_947455805.1 Planctomycetota bacterium | reverse complement strand
GGCGGCCGTGCGCCACGAAGCCGTGATCGCGCTGTCGCACCGCAGCGAACCGGCCGCGCGCGCGGCGCTGCAGCAGATCGCCGACGGCGATGCCGACGCCAGCGTGCGCGACCGGGCACGCCGGGTGCTCGGCGGCAACTGAGTCGCTGCCGCGCGCGTCAGTCGTCGCCGCTACTCGTCGGCATCGAGCTGCATCGACAAGGCGGCGAGGCCACGCGCGACGAGGCCGCGCACCGCCGACTCGCTGCTGCCCATCTGCTCGGCGATCTGCGCGTAGTCGAGGCCCATCAGTCGCGACATGGTGACCGCGTCGCGCTGGTTCTCCGGCAGCTGCTGCACGGCGGCCTCGAAGCGCGCCAGCTCCTCCTTCGCCACCGCGTGCTGGCTCGGCGACGCGATCGACGCATAGCAGGCGAGCAGCGCGTCGGCGGCCGGGCCGGCCTCGGGGATGGCGACCTCCTTGGCGAAGTCGCGGCGGTCGCGGCCGTGGAACTTGGCGCGGTCGAGCACCTTCCTGGTCGCCTGCATGAACAGCCAGTTGCGGAACGCTCCCTCGCCGAGCAGCTCGATGCGTTCGGCGTCGGCGAGCACTTCGCGGAACACCGACTGCGCGATGTCGACGGCGGATTCGCGCGCGGCGATGGCCTTGCCCGAGCGCGCGCGGATGAAGGCGACGAGCGGCGGCAGGTTGCGGGCGAACAGGCTATCGAGCGCTTTCGGCTCGCCGCGGCGAGCGGCGACGATCTCCGCGGCGAAATCGCGTTCTTGGCTCATGTCGAGGCGAGGGTTGGGGCGAGAGTATAACGAGCCGCGCATGACGATCGACGCCCTGCACGTCATCCACCAGTTCCCGCCCGAGAGCCAAGGCGGTTCCGAGCTGTATGCGCTCGACGTAGCGCTGCGACAGCAGGCGCTGGGCAAGAGGGTCGAGGTGTGGAGCGGCACCAAGCACTGGCGCGAACGGTTGACGATCGACAGCGGCGAGCACCAGGGGCTGCCGGTGCATCGTGTGCATCGCGACGACGGCTACTTCGACCACCACGTCAAGATGTGGCACCCGGGCGTCGAGGCGGCGTTCGCGCGCTTCCTGGTCGAACGGCGGCCCGCGGTCGTGCACGTGCACCACTGGGTGCGCCTCACCTGCAACCTGGTCGAGGTCTGCTGGCGGCACGGCATCCCCGCGGTCGTCACGCTGCACGACTATTGGACGAGTTGTCCGCGCGCGTTCCGTCGCCGCGTCGGCGACGAAGCGTGTCGGCGCCCGTTGTCCGCCGCCAGCTGTGGCGATTGTGTTCCGCGCTACGGCTATGAATCGCCGGGCGAGATCGCCGACGGCATCGAGCTCTACGCCGATCAGTACCGCGCCGAGCTTTCCCTCGCCGCCGCGGTGCTGGTCGCCGTCGGCAGTACGGCCGACCTGCTGAGCCGGACGACCGGGGTGCCGCGCGATCGTTACGAAGTGCTACCGCTGGGCTATCGGCCGCGCTTTCGCGGCATGCCGCCGCTACCAGTGCCGTCCGCCGGTGCGCCGGTGCGCTTCGCCTTCTGGGGTGGCATTGGCCGCCACAAGGGCGCCGAGGTACTGGTGCGGGCGTTCCGGCGGCTGCTTGCCGCGCGGCCTGGTCGCGTCGAACTGCACGTGCTCGGCGGCTTCGAGAGCCCCGAATACGAACGCGAACTGCGAGCCCTGGCGCACGACCTGCCGATCGTGCTCTACGGACCGTTCACTCCTGCCCAGTTGCACGCCGCGGCGCCGCATGTCGGCGTGTTCCCCAGCACGTGCCTCGAGACCTACGGCCTGGTGCTCGACGAGTGCTTCGAGCTGCGACTGCCGTGCATCACCAGCGACCTAGGCGCCGTGGCCGAGCGTGCCGGCGAGGCAGGGCTGCGCACGCGCGCCGGTGACGACCAGGACCTTGCCGCGGCGATGCAGCGCTTCGTCGACGAACCGGATCTCTGGCACCAACTGCGAGATCGGCGCCCACCGCCGTCCCCGAGCCTCGAGACGCACGTCGATGCGCTGATGGCCGTCTACGACCGAGCTCGCCAGCAGCCTCGCCGCGAACCGTTCGTGCCGCCGGTCGGTCAGGAGCGTCGTCTGCAGTTCTTGCTGCAGCAGCGCGAGTCCGCGATGGGCAAGCTGACCCCGCCCGGCGGTCCGCGCTGAAGCCGTCAGCGTGGCTCGGCTGCCGGAGCTTCGGTCGTGGCTGCGTCGACCGGCCACCAGGTGCGCAGGTCGTCGCAGCCGACCACCGGCAGCGCGAAGGCGGCGCACGCGGGCCACGCTGCGGTGTCGCAGGCGGCGAACACGTCGGCCATGCGGCGTCGCCGCTGCGGTGTGCAGACGCTGTCCGGCAATCGCGTCCACAGGCCGAGCCGCAGCCCGCCTTCGTGCGCGTGGTCGACGTGGCGATGCAGCACGAACGCGTCGATGCCGGGCTCGCGTTGCACCAGCGCCCATGCCAGCGCGAACGCCGCGGCCTGGTCGCGTTCGCCATGTTCGCCGTCGGCGCAATGGAAGCCCTGCTCGCTGAGGATCACGCGCCGCGGCGCACCCTGCCACTGCAGCTCCGGCCGCGCCAGGTGGCGCATCAGCACCGGCAGGTTGCGGAACGTCACGCGCGCGGCGTCGTCGCGGTCGGGGGCGCTGCGATCGCGCCAGAAGCGGCACTCGAACAGGTCCTCGGGATACGGGTGGAAGGCGACGTGCCAGTCGAAGTCGCCGTCCTGCCGCACGCGCGCGGCGAACGCGTCGAGCAGGGCGCGCCCCGGCGCCGCCTGCCGTTCGTCGCCGGCGGCGTAGCGCACGTTCCAGTGGTGCTCGAGCGACACGAAGACGCGGCCGTGCCGGCTCTGGCTGCGCACGCCGCGATGCACGCAGCGCACGGCCGTCGCGTAGGCGGCGACGACGTCGGCGAGTTCGGCGCGGCCGAGGTGGTACCACCACCAGTGCGAGTTCACTTCGTTGCCGACGATCCAGTTCCAGATGCGCCCGTGCGGGGCGTCGCCGCCGTAGCGCGCCGCCAGCATCGCACTCGCCGCCTCGAGCCACGCGCGGCCGTCGGCGCTGTCGGTCGCGAAGGCGGCGATGCCGTTCGGCGCCTTGCCCTGGCAACCGCCGTGCACGACCAGCCGATCGCGCGCCGGCTCGTGGGTCTGGATCGCCAGCAGGATCGCACTGACGAGCACGCCAGCGCGCGCGAGCGGCGCCACCTGGGCATCGAGTGCGGCCAGCGGGGCGGTGCGAAACCAGAACGTGCGGCCGTCGTGTTCGAAGGCCACGGCGTCGTCGCCGCCGTCGACGTCGGCCAGGGCGCCGAGGTCGACGTTCACCGCAGCGTGCGCGATGCCGAGGGCCAGTGCGTCGTCGACCATCTGCACCTGCAGGCCCTTCTTGCTGAGCTTCGTCGGATACGGCGTCGCATCCTGGGCCGGCGATGGGCAGAGCAGCAGCAGGGCCAGCGACACGGAGCGGAGCAGCATGGGGGCAGCAGCGACGGGACGAAGTGTTGACCAACCGCTGACGCACAGCGGCCGCCAGCGCGGCGATCATGCCCGGACCATGGTCCCGGTGTCCCGTTGGCTCGGTGCGTTCGTGCTCGCTGCGGTCGCCGCGGCGCAGCAGGCCGGATCGCTGGTCGTGCAGGTGCAGGGGGAGACGCGGGCGATCGATCTTGCGAGTGGCGCCGTCGGCCAGGCGACCGGCGAGGTGCCGCGGCAGCCGCCGCCGCTGCAGCGGCGCATGCACGGCATGGACTACGCCTCGATCCCGACGCAGGCGGTGTTCAGTCCGGACGGCACGCGGGTCGCACACGTGCTGCGCACCTTCGACACGGCGGCCGCCAAAGGCGAGATCGTCGTCACCGATGTGCACGGCGACCACGCTGTCGAGGTGACGAACGACGGCGGCGACAACGAGGATCCGCTGTGGAGCGCCGACGGCACGCGCCTCTTGTTCTCGTCGCGGCCGCCGAGCGGTCGCCGGCGCGTGTGCGTGTTCCACTTCGCCGACGGCAAGACCACGACCATCGACGACTACGGCCTGATGCTGTCGCCGCGGCCGCAGCTGCTGCCGGACGGGTTCCTGCTCGGCATCCACCGACGGCCGCACCCGCGGCCGACCGCGCGCCCGAGGTACCACTTCGACCTCGTGCTCGACCCGTGTGTGCCCGGCCGCGCCCCCGAAGTCGTCAAGGCCGAGGTGCCGTTGCCGGTCGCGATGCAGGCTTCGGCGAACGGGTTGGTCGTCTGGCTGATGGGCGAGGACCGGCTGCTGCGGATCGATCGGCGCAGTGGCCGCACGACGCACCAGTGGCACCTGCACGAGTTCGGCGACCCGGCGTGGCCGGTGCGTTTCGGGCAGCTGGCCGTGCACCCCGACGGCGACCTGGCGGCGGTGACGTTCTGGGGCCTCGGCTGGCAGAAGGGCAAGGAAGGCGGGCGCGACCTCGTGGCGTTGGCCGAGGTGCCGGACGCGAAGGCGCCGGCGGATGCAGCCCCGCGGCGTCGGCACATCGTCGTCGGCAACGATCCGCGCCTGCTCGGCTTCGTCGCGGCGCCGGCTGCGGCCGCGACCACGCGCGACGCCGAGGACGCGAAGCCTAAGCGCTGACGCGCAGCCGTCGGTCGCCGGCGCTCTCGATCGCATCGCGACGCTGCGACCCGTGGATCAGTCGAGTTGGGTTTTCGCCACCAGCGCCAGCGGCAACGCCGTGATCGACGGCGCCAGCTTGATCACTTCCTTGCCGGCGTGCACGACCCAGAGTCGCTCCAATTCGAGGTCCACCATGGCCGTCCGCATCGACGGCGTGAGGCTCGGAGCGGACCCCAGCTTGAACTCGAACCCGATGCGCCTGCCGCCGCGTTCGATCAACAAGTCCAGTTCGGCGCCGCTGTGGGTCGCCCAGTAGAAGCACTCGTGTGGCCGGGCGCGCAGGTGTTCGACGATGGTCGCCAGGGCGAAGCCTTCGAACGACGCGCCGACCTTGGCGTGCCCACGCAACGTGTCGAGGTTCGGCAGGCCCAGCAGCGTGTGCAGCAGTCCGCTGTCGGCGACGTAGATCTTCGGGGATTTGACCTGGCGCTTGGCGAGATTGGCGTGGAAGGGCTGCAGGACGCGCACGACGAAGGTGCTCGCCATCGCCTCCAGATGGCGGCGGGCCGCCTGGTCGCTCTGGCCCAGCGAACGGCCGAACTCCGAGGCGTTCCAGATCTGCCCGTGGTAGTGCGCGACCATCGACCAGAAACGGCGCATGGTCGCTGCCGGCGTGCGGAAGCCGAACTGGGCCAGGTCCCGCTCGAGGAAGGTCTGCACGAACTCCTCGCGCCAGAGTCCACTCGCCTCGTCGTTGCGTGCAAGGAAGGAGCGTGGGAAGCCGCCGCGCAGC
This sequence comes from Planctomycetota bacterium, assembly GCA_947455805.1. Lineage (GTDB taxonomy): Bacteria > Planctomycetota > UBA1135 > UBA1135 > UBA2386 > UBA2386. The sequence continues at coordinate 2,251 of CANGSN010000132.1, read as the reverse complement.
CACAGCCGATCGAGCTGACTCGGCGGAACCTCTGCCGGTTGGAAGCCGGTCAGCTGGTGGTGGGCGATGCGTCCGGCGAGGGTCTCGCTGGTCTGCTGCAGCAGTTCCGGCGCAGCACTGCCGAGCACCAGGAAGCGGGCTGGTCGCCGCGGCCGATCGGCGAGAACGCGCAGCACAGGGAAGACACCCGGCAGGCGTTGGATCTCGTCGAGCACGACGAGCCCCCGCAGATCCTCCAAGGCGAGCATCGGGTCGTCCAGCTTGCGCAGGTCGGACGGGCGCTCGAGGTCGAAGGTGTGCACCGGCCCCGAGGTCGTCGCCGCGAACTGTCCGGCGAGCGTGGTCTTGCCGATCTGGCGCGGCCCGAGGATGGCCACCACCGGGAACTCGCGGAACAGGCGTTCGAGGTGTTGGATGTGCGCGGCGCGGGCTGCCATCGACCTTGAATATTCGACGGTAGACGTCGAATTTTCAAGGTGGCCAGAGAGGCCCGAGACCTCGCCGGCGGGTGCCGGACCAGGTCGTCCCGTCGGTCGGGTTCCGCGCACGGCGGGATCTCCTCACGGTCGCATCGACCCTGCAGCCGTCAGTCGGTGGCGCTCTCGATCGCGTCGCGCAGCCAGCCGCGTGCGAACGCCCACGACCGCTTCACCGTCGGCGCCGAGATGCCGAGCGCCTGCGCGGTCTGTTCGACGTCGAGGCCGGCGAAGTAGCGCAGGCGCACGACCTCGGCGACGTCGGGATAGGCGGCGGCGAGTCGTTCGATCGCTTCGTCGAGCACGAGGAAGCCCGCGGCCTGCTGTTCGGAGCTGGGATCCGGCAGGCTGTCGAGCGCCAGCGCGGCGCGGCGATCGCCGGGACCACCGCGCTTGCTGGCGATGCGGGCGCGCGCGTGGTCGACGAGGATGCGGCGCATCGCCTCGGCGGCGGCGCCGAAGAAGTGCGCGCGGTTCTGCCACGGCAGCTGGCGCGGGCCGACGAGGCGCAGGAACGCCTCGTGCACCAGCGCGGTCGGCTGCAGCGTGTGGCCCGCGCGTTCGCCGCGCAGCGCCTGTTGCGCCAGCCCGCGCAGCTGCTCGTAGACGAGCGGCAGCAGCTTCGCCGTGCGTTCGGCGGGGGCGAGCTGTTCGTTCACCAGCAGCGTGAACGTCGGCGAGTCCGACCCGTCGGTCATCCGCGCAGCATAGAAGGCGCTGGCGACGAGCCCAGAGGTCAGCGCGGTGCCGGCACCTTCGTCGTCCATGCCGCCGCCTGTTCGGCGCGCGCCGGCGACGGCTCGGCTGCGTTCCATGCGGTGTAGAAGGCGGCCAGGTAGCGGTGCGTGCGCGGCAGCTCGCGGCGGTTCGGCGGGACCAGCGCGGCCAGCGCCTGCTCGGTCGCCAGCAGCTGCGCTTCGGCCTCGGCCCAGCGGCCCTGCTTCCAGGCGATGCGCGCGCGTTCCGCCGCCACGGCGAGCACGAAGCGGTGGTTGCCGCCGTGCTTCTTCGTGTAGGCCTCGGCGACCTCGGCCAGCAGCGTCTCGGCGATGGCGAAGGCGCCCGCTTCGAGCTGCGCCCGCGCCAGCGCCAGCGCGTCGCTGCCGAAGATCGCGCTCGGCGTGCCGGTCGCGGCGCACCAGCGCACGTCCCAGCTGCCGCCGGCTTCGGCGAGGAACTGGTTCCAGCCGGGGCTGGTGAGGAACACAGACTGTTGCTGGTCGGCGGAGGAGCCCTTCTGCGCCAGGGTGGCGGGCGCCAGCAGCAGGCTGCTGAGCAGGGCGGGAACGAGGAGGGAGGTTCGCATCATGGAAGTCGTGGTCCGGGGCGAGTCCGCGGCGGCACACCTGGGTGCGGAGCCGCGGAGTTCCTGGTCGGGGGCTCATGCGGAAAGGCGGCGCGCCCGGGATCACGATTCCGACAGTTTTTCCGCCGGTCGACCCTCGGCCGACCTCGGCTGGCGCCTCGCGGTCCACCGCGACTTTCCTGAACCCTTTGTCGCCGGCCAGGCAGCGGACACCATCGTGACGATGGCTTCCGCCGGCGCTTCCGAACGCGAACGACCAAAGCCGCCGCTCTGGCCCGAGCCTTCGGCCGCGGACGCGCGCGGGGCGTTCGTCGCTCGCCACCAGCGCGGGCTGTGGCGGTTCGCGCGGCTGCTCGGCGCCGCCAACGACCACGCCGACGACCTGGTGCAGGAGGCAATGCTGGCGGCGCTGCACAAGCGCATCGACGCGCGGCCGGACCCGGAAGCGGCGGTGTGGCTGCGGGCGGCG
>CANGSN010000131.1 GCA_947455805.1 Planctomycetota bacterium | reverse complement strand
GCTGCTTCGTTCCGCGTTCGTCGCTCTCGCCGCTGTCCTCGCGCTGTCGCCGAGCGACGCTGCGGCCCAATGCACCTACACGCTGCCGGCCAACACGTTCGCCGGCGGCGCCAACGACGGCATCGCGGCGCTGGCCGCACTGCCGAACGGCGACCTGGTCGCCGGCGGTCGCTTCACCAGCATCGGCGGCGTCGCCTGCAACCGCATCGCCCGCTGGAACGGCACCGCCTGGAGCCCGCTCGGCCTCGGCACCAACGCCGACGTCCAGGCCCTGACCGTGCTGGCGAACGGCGACCTGCTCGCCGGCGGCGCCTTCACCACCGCCGACGGCGTGACCGTCAACGGCATCGCGCGCTGGAACGGCACCGCGTGGCAGGCACTCGGCACCGGCGTCGACCCGCTGGTCCCGCTCGGCTCGTCGGTGCAGGCGATCGCCGTGCTCGGCAACGGCGACCTCGTCATCGCCGGCTCCTTCCAGACGATCGGCGGCGTGACCGTCAACAACATCGCGCGCTGGAACGGTGCTGCCTGGAGCAGCCTCGGCACCGGCATCAACGGGGCGGTGCGCGCGCTCACCGTCGGCAGCAACGGCGACCTGTTCGCGACCGGCGGCTTCACGCAGGCCGGCGGCCTCGCCGCCGCCAGCATCGCCCGCTGGAACGGCATCGCCTGGAGCGCGATCGGCACCGGCCTCGGCCTGTTCGGCGGCAACACGCTCGCGACCATGCCGAACGGCGACATCGTCGTCGGCGGCAGCTTCGTCACCAGCGGCGGCGTCACCACCAACCGCGTCGCGCGCTGGAACGGCACCGCGTGGCAGGCACTCGGCACCGGCACCAACGGCATCGTCTCGTCGCTGCTGCCGCTGCCGACCGGCGACCTCGTCATCGGCGGCCTGTTCACCACCGCCGGCGGCGCCCCCGCCAACCGCATCGCCCGCTGGAACGGCAGCGCGTGGTCGACCTTCGGCACCGGCGCCGACGCCGGCGTCAACGAACTGCTGCTGGCGCCGAACGGCGCCGTGCTCGCGGGCGGCGAGTTCCTGAATGCCAACGGCGTGGCGGCCAGCCGCCTCGCCACCGTCAGCAGCTCGTGCGCCCCGACGGTGGTGTCGACCGGCGGCGGTTGCACCGGCAGCGGCGGACCGAACGTGCTGACCGCGACGCAGCTGCCGTTGCTCGGCGGCCAGTTCCGCGCCGTCGGCACCGGCATGCCAGCACTGGGCTTCGTCGTCTCGGTCTTCGGCTTCACCAGCACCGCCCTGCCGCTGGGCTTCGTGTTCCCCGAGGCGCTCGCCGGCTGCACGCTGACGGTCAGCCCCGACATCGTCGGCACCACCGTGCCGGTCGCCGGCCAGGTGACGACGGTGCTGCCGTTCCCGAACGTGCCGTCGATCCTCGGCGCGTCGTTCCTGCACCAGCTGGTGCCGTTCGAGCTCGACCTGACGCTGACGATCACGCAGATCACCGCGACCAACGGCCTGCAGGTCACGATCGGTTCGTTCTGATCGCTCGGATCGTCCGGGTCGTCACGGTGCCCGCTGGCGTCGCGGGCCGCACGCAACGTCGCCAGACCCTCAACGCCGCCAGACGATCGGGAAGTCCGGCCCGTCGACGACGGCGCCGCGCGGCAACCACGGCACGCCGCGCAGCAGCGGGGCGGTGTCGTCGGCGACGCGTACATCGGCGCCCATGTAGTTGCAGACCACGGCGCGTCGCCAACGGTCGCTGCGGTTCCGGTCGCTGCCGTGCAGCGTGTGGCTGTGGTGGATCGTCGCCTGGCCGGCGCGCACCGGCACCGGCACCGGCCGCCACGGCAACGACTCGGGCAGCAGCGCGCGGATCTGCTCGAGCGGCGCGTCGAACGGCACCTTCGGCAACAGGCCGAGGCGATGGCTGCCGGGCACGAACGCGACGCAACCGTTCGCCAGGTCGGCGTCGTCGAGCATCAGGTTGATCGTGATGTGGCAGGCCGGCGCGGTGCGCGTCCAGTACGAGTAGTCCTGGTGCCACGGCACGACGCCGGCGTGGCGCGGCGGCTTGGCGAACACCTGGTCGTGGAAGAATCGCAGCGCGTCGACGCCGAGCAGCTGCCCACACGGTGCTGCGAGCCGGGGATCGGCGATCAACGCGCGCAGCACCGGGTGGACGCGAAAGCCGCCGAGGAAGTGGCAGACGACGTCTTGCGGGCGCTCGAGCCACGCGCGCTCGATCTCGTAGAGCTGCGGCTCGTGCCGCGGCAGCTCCGCCATGACCTCGGCGACCGCGCGCTGCACTGCGTCGACGTCGACCGTCGGCAGCACGTCGATCGGCCCGACGAAGCCATCGCGCACGAACGCGGCCACCTGATCGCGGGTCAATGGCCCGGTGGCTGCGTACGGCTCGTGGTGGCTCATCGCGCGGCAGCATCCGCCGCCGCGGCGGCGAGCGCCACCTCGCGGCAGGCTGCGGCGGGTCAGACCACCGGTTCCGGCACGAGGAGCAGCCCGAATTTCATCGGCGTCGAGGCCAGACGGATCATCCTGCACCCCGACGAGCGCGGCAACGGCGCACCCCTTCAACCTGGGGATCGCGCTGCCTATACCTTTCGCCCCGCACTCGGCCGCTCCCCCACAGGCCGACGACACCCTAATGGCCAGTTCCCCCAACGCGTTCCTCCGCCACGACTCGTTCGCCGCCCGCCACCTCGGCCCGCGCGAACACGAACTGCAGGCGATGCTGACGGCCCTCGGCTGCAGCTCGCTCGACGACCTGACGCAGAAGGCGATCCCGTCCAGCATCCGCTGGAACGGCGAGCTGCAGACGCCGCCGGCGAAGAGCGAACGCGAGGCGCTGGCCGAGCTGACGGCGCTCGCCGCCGAGAACAAGGTGATGCGCAGCTACCTCGGCATGGGCTACCACGGCACGCTGACGCCGGCGGTGATCCAGCGCAACATCCTGGAGAACCCGGGCTGGTACACGCAGTACACGCCCTACCAGGCGGAGATCTCGCAGGGCCGCATGGAGGCGCTGCTGAACTTCCAGACGCTGGTCACCGAGCTCAGCGGTCTGCAGGTTGCCAACTGCTCGCTGCTCGACGAAGGCACCGCGGCCGCCGAGGCGATGGCGATGTGCCACCGCCTGCACGGCAAGGACGAGGCGACGATCTTCTTCGTCGACCAGAACTGCCACCCGCAGACGATCGCCGTCGTGCGCCAGCGCGCCGAACCGCTCGGGCTCGAGATCCAGCTCGGCGACCACCGCAGCGCCCAGTTCACCAGCCGCCACTTCGGCGCGCTGCTGCAGTACCCGGGCACCGACGGGCGCATCGACGACCTGACGCCGACCATCGAGCGCATCCACCAGGTCGGTGCGTTCGCGACCGTCGCCGCCGATCCGCTGGCGCTGTGCGTGCTGAAGCCGCCGGGCGAGATGGGCGCCGACGTGGTCGTCGGCTGCACCCAGCGCTTCGGCGTGCCGCTCGGCTACGGCGGTCCGCACGCCGCCTACATGGCGACGAAGAAGGAGTTCCAGCGGCAGATCCCCGGCCGCATCGTCGGCCTCAGCATCGACGCCACCGGCAAGCCGGCGATGCGCCTGGCACTCGGCACGCGCGAGCAGCACATCCGCCGCGAGAAGGCGACCTCGAACATCTGCACGGCGCAGGTGCTGCTGGCGGTGATGGCCAGCATGTATGCCGTCTACCACGGGCCGGAAGGCCTGCGTGCGATCGCCGAGCGCGTGCGCGCGATGACCAGCAACCTCGCCAACGCCCTCGGCGGCATCGGCCACCGGGTGCAGGACGGCGCCCGCTTCGACACCGTGCGCGTGTGGCCGAAGGACGGTGCACAGAAGGCGCTGGCCGCGGCGCTGCAGAAGGGCATCAACCTGCGCGACTTCGGCGACGGCAGCCTTGGCGTGTCGCTCGACGAGACGGTCGAGCCGCAGGACCTGCACGACCTCGTCGCCGTGTTCGGCGGCAGCCCGCTGCAGCTGCGCAAGGACCCAGCCCCGTCGCTCGGCTCGCTTTCGCGCACCAGCGCCTACCTGACGCACCCGACGTTCCACCGCTACCGCAGCGAGCACGAACTGCTGCGCTACATCCACCGGCTGCAGCACAAGGACCTGTCGCTGACGACCTCGATGATCCCGCTCGGCTCGTGCACGATGAAGCTGAACGCGACCACCGAGATGTATCCGGTGTCGCTGCCGGGATTCGGCCAGATCCACCCGTTCGCGCCGCTCGACCAGGTGAAGGGCTACCAGAAGCTGTTCGCCAACCTGAGCGCGTGGCTGGCGGACATCACCGGCTTCGCCGGCTGCTCGCTGCAGCCGAACGCCGGCTCGCAGGGCGAATACGCCGGCCTGTCGGTGATCCGCGCGTTCCATCGCAAGAACGGCCACGAGCAGCGCACGGTGTGCCTGATCCCGCAGAGCGCGCACGGCACCAACCCGGCCACGGCCACCATGTGCGGCATGAAGGTCGTGGTCGTCGCCTGCGACGACGACGGCAACATCGACGTCGCCGATCTCGAGAAGAAGATCGTCGAGCACCAGCAGCACCTCGCCGCGCTGATGGTCACCTACCCGAGCACGCACGGTGTGTTCGAGGAGGCGATCAAGCGCATCTGCAAGCTGGTGCACGACGCCGGCGGCCAGGTCTACATGGACGGCGCCAACATGAACGCCCAGGTCGGCCTGCTGCGCCCGGGCGACCTCGGCGCCGACGTCTGCCACCTGAACCTGCACAAGACCTTCTGCATCCCGCACGGCGGTGGCGGCCCGGGCATGGGCCCGATCTGCGTGGCCTCGCACCTGGTGCCGTTCCTGCCGAGCCACCCGGTGATCAAGACCGGCGGCCAGCACGCCATCGGCCCGATCAGCTCGGCCCCGTGGGGCAGCGCGTCGATCCTGACGATCAGCTACGCCTACATCGCGATGATGGGCCCGGAGCAGCTGCGCCGCGCCACGCAGGTCGCGATCGTCAACGCCAACTACATCGCCAAGCGCCTCGAGGGGCACTTCCCGGTGCTCTACACCGGCCAGAACGGCATGGTGGCGCACGAGTGCATCGTCGACGTGCGGCAGCTGAAGGCGAGTAGCGGCGTCGAGGTCGGCGACATCGCCAAGCGCCTGATGGACTACGGCTTCCACGCCCCGACCGTCAGCTTCCCGGTCGCCGGCACGATGATGATCGAGCCGACCGAGAGCGAGTCGCAGGCCGAGCTCGACCGCTTCTGCGACGCGCTGATCGCCATCCGCCAGGAGATCCGCGAGATCGAGCAGGGCAAGCTCGACAAGCAGGACAACCCGCTGAAGAACGCGCCGCACACCGCGGAGATGGTCACCGCCGCCGAGTGGAAGCACGGCTACTCGCGCGAGCGCGCGGCGTTCCCGGCGCCGTGGACGAAGGAGCACAAGTTCTGGCCGCCGATCCGCCGCGTCAACGACGTGCACGGCGACCGCAACCTGGTCTGCGCCTGCCCGCCGATCGACAACTACGCGTGAGTGTGGCGTGCTCGTTCGATTGGGCTTCACGGTCGATGACCTCGGCAACGCGGTCGAACCCTTCCTGCGCGAGGTAGAGCCGCTACTTCAAGCGCGGGAAGACTGGACCCTCGACCTGTCCGCAGCAGGCGAACGAGCATACTTCGGCCCAACGGTCGCAGTCGTGGCAGCGGCGGCCGTGCTGCGCGCTCGACTTCTCGGACACCGGGCAACCCTGGTCCTTCCAGAGCAACCCCGACCCTTGTCGGCGTTCTGCTCCTTCTCGCGATTGACGGCTCTGAGTCACGGCGAGGCGATCTCAGAGGCCTTCGAGGATCTGCATCCGGAGAACGAAACCTCGGGTCTGCACCAGTTCCAGCGCATGAACTGGGGCGGCAGCACACCTCTGGTCCGACTGATCCGTCGACACCTTCCCTCGTTCGGCAACGACGAGGAGGACATCCTCCGAACCTGCTACTCCGAGATCGCCCAGAACATCGACGACCACGCGCGTTCCTCGATCGGCGGCGTGATCTGTGCGAGGTTCTTCTCTGGACGTGGCGAAATGAGGATCGCCGTGGCAGACCTCGGGGACGGGATCGGCGAAGTCCTACGGCGGTCGGGGCCCCGCACCGGCATCAAGGTGGGCGACGACCGCCATGCACTCGAACTCGTGATCCAAGGGGGAGTGTCCAGCAAATCGCGCCCGAACAACATGGGGCAAGGCATCAGCAACTTGGCCCTCGTCGCGCGGGGACACGGAGGCGTGCTCAGAATCTTCAGCCGCCGAGCTTCGGCGTTGGTCTCTGCTCGCGAGCAGGTCGTCCGCGAGCTGCGCTGCGCGTTTCCTGGAACGCTGGTATCTTTGTCCCTGAAGGTCGATCCGAACTCCTCGCAAGAATCGCCGTGAACAACAACATGATCCGAGCGATCGACTACTGCCCGCCGGAGGCGAGCCCAGTCGAGTCGGCCGAGCGCCTCGCTCGACAGGTGCTCGAGTCCATCCGAGCCGGTCGATCGGTCGTGATCTCGATGGACGGCGTGCTAGGGGCGTCGTCGAGCTTCTTCAACGTGATCTTCGCAGCACTACGAGACTCGGTAGGGAACCAGGTTGCGCGCGAACAACTGAGTTTCGACGGACTCGGGCCCACTCAGAGGCTGGTGGAGAGCCGATCCCGGCGCGCCGTGCTTGGATGACGCTCCTGAACGTCGCGCACCGCAACCCGAGCCGAGATACCCCGACGGCCCTTTCCGCACGAACGGCAAGCAACACCAGCCGTCAGCCATTCGGGGACTCGTTGGCGCTGCCGGCTGGATCGCGGCCTTGCCCCATCGCACAATCTTCCCCCCGCTGCCACGCAGGCGGCACCGCGCCCACCGGCGCGTGAACCCCAATGACCGCGACTCCCACCCCAGCAGTTCCTCCTGCCCGCGCGCCCGAACCCGATCGCGCCCCTGAGAGCGTGATCATCCGGCCGTGGCCGAAGGTCGTGTTCCTCTACCCGACCTTCGTCACCGCGACGGTGTTCTTCCTGCTGTCGTGGCTCGGCCTCGTCGGCGAGACGGTGCTCGGCAACACCTTCATGCTGGTGCTGCTGCTGAACCTGCTGGTGTTCTCGTTCGACTTCTCGCGCATCAAGTCGATCACGATCGTCATCGCCATCGTCGCCATCGTGCTCGGCGTGCTGTGGATCGACACCAAGGCCGACTTCACCGGCTGGCTCGGCCACGTGTTCGGCGCCATCGACATCCACTGCAACACCGCGTTCTACGGCTTCCTGTCGGCGGGCATGGGCTTCCTGCTGCTGCTGGTGTTCGTCAACACGCGCTTCAACTACTACGAAGTCAACGCGCGCGAGATCCTGCACCACCATGGCTACCTCGGCGACATCCAGCGCTGGTCGACCGAAGGCCTGGAGATGAACAAGGAGATCTACGACGTCGTCGAGTACATGCTGATGCGCAGCGGCCGGCTGATCTTCCAGCCGGCGACCTCGAAGAAGGCGATCGTGCTCGACAACGTCGCCGGCGTGAACCGCATCGAGAAGGACGTCAACGACCTGCTGTCGGTCGTCGCCGTGCGCCTGAACCAGCAGCCCGGTCCCGGATAAGGCGTGACGATCCTCCTCGCCGCCGGCGACTGCTTCGAAGCGTTCCTGCTGGCTCCGATCGCCGCGGCCCTGCAGCGCCGCGGTGCTGC
>CANGSN010000130.1 GCA_947455805.1 Planctomycetota bacterium | reverse complement strand
CTGGAGCAGCGCCCGATCCGCGGCGTCGGCGACCTGTTCGCCGGCCTGCCGCGCACCGCGATCGGCGCCCCGCAGCAACTTCGCCTGCTGCGGCACAACGAGATCCTGAAGACGGTTGTGACGCCGAGCGCCGCTCCGAAGCAGGCTGCCTGAACAACCGCCGAGCCGTCGACGCCGCGCGCTGCGTAGGGCCGCGATGTGTGCCAAGGCCGTCCCGCGCAGCGCGGCACGTTTGCTGCAGGCGACGCATTCGCGCACCATCCATCCTCCGATCCCGAGAACCCATCCGATGAACGCACTCTCCACCCTGGTCCTGTCCTCCTGCCTGTGCCTGCCACTGTTCGCGCAGGAGCCCCCGAAGCCCGCCGAGAAGGCGGAGCAGCAGCAGGAGAAGAAGCAGGACGCGCCGAAGACGCTGCAGCTCGGCGCGCGCGTCGACGGCAAGACGACGCTGACCGACATCGACGGCAAGCCCGTCACCGCCCACGAGTTCATGGGCAAGATCACGGTCGTCAACTTCTTCTCGATCCAGTGCCCGATCCAGGCCGCGTGGGACGGCCGCCTCGCCGAGATCCAGAAGGAGTTCGAGTCGCAGGGCGTGATCTTCCTGCACATCGACAGCAACGTCACCGAGATCGGTGAGGAGCCGCCGAAGGCCGACGGCGACAAGAAGCCCTACGACAACGTGCGCCAGCACCTGAAGGAGAAGGGCCTGCCGTTCCGCGTGCTCGCCGACCACGGCAACAAGATCGCCGACTTCTTCGAGGCGAAGACCACGCCGCACGTCTACGTGTTCGGCCAGGACGGCAAGCTCGTCTACAAGGGCCTCGTCGACGACGACCAGAAGAACCGCAACGCCGAGAAGCGGAACAACTACCTGCGCTCTGTGCTCGGCAAGCTGGCCAAGAACGAGAGGGTCGAGCCGTTCACGACGAAGGAAGAAGGCTGCACGATCAAGCGCGTCGGTGCCAAGGGTGGCCGCAACGAAGGCGAACGCAAGAAGAAGGAGAACGGTGGCAGCTGAGAAGCTGCTGCCGCTGCTGCTGCTCGCCGCCTGCGCGGACGAGCCGCGGCCTGCACCGCCCGCCGAACCGGCGGCGCCCGCGACACCGGCCGTGGCCGACGCGCTCGCGATCGAAGCCCGCGACACCGCCGGCGTGGTGCAGTGGATCGCAGCCCAGCGCGGCAAGCCGGTGCTGGTCAACTTCTGGGCGACGTGGTGCGGCCCGTGCGTCGCCGAACTGCCCGACCTGCTCGCCGGCACGCGCGCGTTCCGCCGGGACGGCGGCATCGTCGTCACCGTCGCGATGGAGCAGCTCGGCCTCGACCTGACCGTCGAACAGGCGGTCGCGAAGGCTGGCAAGAAGGCGAAGGAACTCGGCCTCGACGTGCCGGTGCTGGTGTGCACCGACGACGAGATGTCCAAGATCCGTGCTCAGCTCGGCGTCGAGCTCGGCGGCCTGCCGCAGACGCTGACCTACGATCGCGCGGGCAAGCTCGTGCAGCAGCACGAAGGCCAGGCCGACGCGGACGAGTTCGCGGCGCTGGCGAAGGCCGCGGCGGCGCGCTGAGCGCCACGACGCCGCGAGCGCGCGCTACTTCGCGTCCGCCGCCGGCAGCTGGTGCCCGGTCTTCTGCAGCGAGCTCTCGAGGAACTTGCGGTAGCCGGGCAGCCAGTTGTCGGGGCCGCCGGCGAGCACGTGCTCGACCACGGTCTTGCCGACGTTCGGATCGACGCTGACGTAGGTCGGCGTGGTGATGCGGCCGTCGACGAGGTCCTTGCGCAGTTGCAGGTGGCGCGCCCACTTCACCGGATCGATGACGTCGGGATTGTCCATGTGCAGCCGCGCCTCGACGTAGCCGCCCTCGAGCAGCGGCGCGATCTGGTCGTCCGGCATGATGCCGCGCTCGACCATGCGGCAGTTGGTGCAGGTGAAGCCGGTGAAGTTGACGAGCACGAGCTTGCCCGTCTTCTTGGCCTCGGCGAGCGCCGCCTCGTAGTCGTCGTAGTAGACCGGGTGGCGCACGATCTCCTTCATGCCATAGGCCGGCGCCAGCGCGGTCATGACGAAGTCGAGGCGATAGCCGAGCGCGCCGTAGAGGCAGTAGCCGGCGAACGCGAGGCTGGCCAGACCGCCGATGCGGCGGCCGCTGCCGACCGCGGCGCGCGGCCACCAGCCGAGCAGGTTGGCGCCGAGCGCGCCGAAGATCGCGATCCAGATGCCGAAGAACACTTCGCGCGGCAGCACGTGCAGCTGCGCCACGTACTCGGCGTTGCTGAAGAACTTCAGCGCCGCGGCGAGCTCGATGAAGCCGAGCGTCGTCTTCAGCGTGTTCATCCACTCGCCGCTCTTCGGCAGCTTCTTGACCCGCCCGGGCAGCAGCGCCAGCGCCACGAACGGCAGCGCCATCGTCAGGCCGAACACCGCCATGCCGAGCGCCGGGCGCATGCTGTCACCCGATTGCACGGCCGGCAGCAGCAAGAGGCCGACGACCGGGGCGGTGCAGGTGAACGACGAGATGACGAGCGTGGCGCCCATCAGCAAGACACCGGTGATGCCGCCGACGCCGCGCGTCTTGCCGGCCGCGTCGATCAGGAAGCGCGGCGGCTGCAGCGTGAACAGGCCGAGCAGCGACAGCGCGAACACCAGGAAGGCGGTGCCGATGACGGTGTTCGTCGCCCAGTGCGCGGCGAAGCGGTTGATCTGTTCGCCGACCAGCGCCGCCAAGGCACCGATCAGCGTGAACATGCCGACGATGCCCGCCCCGTAGGCGAGCGCCAGCGACATCACCTTGCCGCCGCGCGCGTCCGCCTGCTTCGTGAAGAAGCTGAACGTGATCGGGATCATCGGGTAGGTGCACGGCATCACCAGGGCGAACAAGCCGCCGCCGATGCACGCCAGCAGCAGCGCCCACAACGAGCCGGTCAGCGGGTTGTCGTCGGGCACTTCGTCGGCCGAATCACCGCCGATCTCGCTGTCGGCGCGAGCGGCGCCGGCCTCGACGACGGCGTCGATCGAGAACGCCAGCTCGGCCTTCTCGTCGCACGAGTTCTCGGTGCACAGCTGGTAGTCGAGCACGCCCTCGAGCTTCAGCGAGCCGGGCTTCGCATCCGCCGGCACGCGCAGCCGCTGCTTGACCACGAACTGGTGGCCGAGGTGGTACTCGACACTTCCGCCCGCCCCGCCCCTCTCGACCTTCTCGCCGGGCGGCACTTCCGCCGCACCTTCCAGCTTCATGCCGCGCGTGTTGAGCTTCGCCGGATCGAGCTCGACCGGAAAGCCGGTCTCCTCCTTCTTGCCGTACGCGTGCCGCGTCGCATCGAGCACGGTGACGTCGAGCACCAGCGTGATCTTCTCGCCCGCGCGCGCCGGGCTCGGCTCGATGCGCGGCACGATCTGCAGGAACTGATCCTGGTCGACGAACTTCGGCGCTGCGGCCTGCGGTGCTGGCTTGTCCTTGCCCGGCTCCTGCGTCTGCTTCGCTCCCGCGATCGGCAGCACGACCTCGAACTTCGCCTTCATCGGCGCCAAGCACATGTTGGCGTCGCACAGCTGGTAGTCGAGCGCGCCGCTGATCGTCGCCTGCGCACCCGTGAAGCCGGCGACGACCTTCAGCTTCTGCGTGACGGTGAACTCCTCCGGCAGCGGGTAGGTGTCGACGCCGAGCTTCGAGTGCAGCTCACCCTCGGGCACGACCGCAGCGCCGACCAGTTCGAAGCCGTCGAGCTTCTGGTTCTTCGGCTTCAGCGCGACCGGGAGGTTGGTCTCCTCCTTGGTGCCGTAGGCGTGGTAGGTCACAGGCGTCTTCGCCTTCAGCACCAGCTCGACCACGTCGCCGGGCTTGGCGGTCGGCGGCACCAGCGTCGCCTCGACCGTCAGCTTCGCCTGCGCGGCGAGCGGTGCGGTCAGGGCCAGCAGCCACGAGGCGAGCGAGAGCCAGCGGAGTCGAGCGTTCATGCGGGGCGGGGATGATACGCAGCCGACGCGGAACGGCACGCGACCCTCCCACTTGCCCGCGCGGGCGGGCTGCCCGGCTGGTGGCAGCCGGCGGTCGGCCGATGGCGCGGTGGCTTGGAGCGCTGGAACGTGCCCGCGCCGGTCGGCGGCGGTCCGCTCGGGTCAGGTAACAGCCAGGAAACCCATGTCGCCCAGGACGGCACCGCTGGCGACGAGCTGCCGCTCACCGCCGCGGGTTCAGGTGGATCTGCGTGATCGCGCCCTTCGCCGCCTTGGCGATGTTCGCGTCCGCGTCCTGCGTCCACTCGATCAGGAACGGCAGCGCCTCCGGCACCCCGAGCGTGCCGAGCGAGGTGATCGCCAGCAGGCGCTGTTCGGTCGGGGCGCCGGGCTTGGCTTGGAGAAGGAGCTTCTCGGCAGCGGACGTCGGCGAAGCGTCGAGGCCCTTGGTGACGCGGTCCCAGTAGGACTTCTGCTCGTGGGCTGACCGGATCTTCGCGAGGGCCTCGCTCGCGGCCAGGCGAACGGAGTCCTTGTCGTGTTGCAGCAGCTGCAGCAACGCCGGCACTGCTTCCACCGCGAGCTTGGTGCCACAGTAGGTGGCGATCTCCTCAGGCGCCGGAAAGCCAGGCAGGAGCTGAAGGGCCACCGCGATCGGCAGGGTGCCGCGGTCCATCGCCCGGCTTGCCGCTAGCGATGCCACGGACTTGTGCTTGCTCGCCGTCAGCACAGCGAAGTCCGGCGCAGGCTCGAAGTCCTCCAAGACCGAGAACGCGAACCTCGCGCGTTCCTCGTCGTCACCAACGAGCAAGCGCTCGAGCTCCGGGCGAATGGCGGCCCGCTCGCGCTCAGCGAGGAACTCCACGACCCTCCGTGCAGGGCCCTCCGTGCCGAGCACGCCGAGCAGCCAACGATGCAGCGGTCCTTCCAAGTCCGCTTCCTCCGCGATGCGGCGAGCGATGGCTTCCTGCCAGGACGATGCCCTGCCCGAGGTGGAGGATGTCATCACGGAGCCGACGTAGAGACTCGATCGTTCCGCGAGCACCTTCAGGATCGGGGTCGGAACCCGGTTCGGGTCGAGTTCGCTGACCCAAGGGCCGAGCTGCCAGGATGCCGCACCCTCGACGAACGCCAGCAACTCCGCCTCGGTGAACCCGTGCGGCGGATCCGGTTGGTCCATCAGCACGTAGGCGAGCGGCGAGATCGGCTTGGGCTTCTCGGCCTTCGCATACGGGTGCAACTCGCTGCGTTGGAGCTGCATCATCTTCCCGAGGCGCTCGAGCGTCGGGAGATCCCGCATCGACAGCAGGGCCAACACACACTTCGTGGACCCGGTCCGCTCGCGCATCGCAGCGCGAACAGGTTCTGCCTGCGTCCGGCGGCCCAACAGCAGGAGGTTGTCACCAACGCCGTTCAGCTGTTCGGGATGCGCGTTTGCTTGCTCCAGAAGCCACGAGACGGCGTCCGGGTTGCCGGTGTGCGCAACCAGCCACGCGAGCAGCGCCAGTTGGTCCAGGCGAACTGCCTGCTCCGTCTTGCCGACGAGCAGAGGCAGCGCTTCCGGTGTCAGCTCGCTGCCGTAGAGACCCATGGCCACATCCTGGAAGTCGGCGTCGTTCGCTTGGACGAGAACTCTGACGAGTCGCATTGCTTGCGCAGGATCGAGGCGACCGCTGAGCACGCGTAACAACTGCCCATGACCGCGCGACTGCAACGCGATCAGGTCGTCGAGCATCCCACCGTCGATGACGAGATCGCATGCCGCCAGCGCCTCGCGGATCCAACCCCTCGCTCCCTTCGACACCCCTTGGATCGCCGCCGCTGCGAGGCTCGGCCAGAGCCGTCTGGCGACCTCCTTCACGAACTGACGCCCGTTGCCGTCCTGGCGCCACTCGCCTGGCATCGACAACTGACCCAGACTCACGTCGTCCCCAAGTCGCCCCAGATGCTCGACGAGGCAATCGAAGCCCTCGGGAGTGACCTCGAGCCGCGGGTTGGCGAGCACCATCAGAGCCTGTCGCACGACCTCCGGGTCGGTGCCCTTAGCCAGCTCCCGCACCATCGCACAGGCTCGGGCCGCGGCGGCAGCGGAGAACGGGATCACGTTCCCGTTGGGCCGCGGCAGGTTCTTGAGCACCTTGGCGCGCAGCGCCGGGCTCCGCTTCTCGACGGCCTCGAGCAGCAGTTCCACCTCCAGATCGATCCAGAGACGCCGGCCCTCGCTCCATCCAGGATGGCCGATCTCCGCGCCGAGCACCTCTCGGCCCGAACGCGCCAACTCCCAGAAGACCACCTCGCTCGGGTCTTCGTTCAGCCACTTCACGACGAGTTCCCGGAGTGCCGGGGCGTGTCGTGCAGCCTGCGAGACCAGCAGCAAGCGAAACGCCTCGCTGCCGTCGCGGTAGGCGTCCTCCAGCTGCGCCCGCGCGGCCGGTGAACCGAAGCGCCACAGCACACCGGCGAGGCCGCGCAGGGCTTCGAGGCGAGGGGTCGTGTTCGACAGATCGCTCGCCGACTTGCCGGCGAATGTCGGCTTCGCGGCCGCAAGGGCCGCACCGATCTCCGGGACTGCCGCATCGCCGAGCCACTCGATCTGTCGCCGCAGCTCCTCGTCGAAGATGCCCGTCGCCGCCGGGAACGGGAAGGCGCTCTGCGCCATCGCCTTCTGCACGAGCTCGCGCCCCTTGGCCCGCAGCGCCTCCTGCCGCTCGCGATCCTGCGGCGACTGCTGCGTCACGTCGTCGAGCTTCGTGCCCGCCCCTGCGTCCACGAGCTTGCCCATCCACTGCTTTGCCTCGTCGCGCTTGCCGAGCTTCGTCAGCAGCTCCGCGAGCCGCAGCGTCGCCATCTCCTTCGCCGCCGCCGACAGCTTGCCGCCGTCGATCGCTTCCTTGTAGAGCCGCTCGGCCTTGGCGAGATCGCGCTCCTGCTCCTCGACCGCGACGATCGGCGCCAGTTCCTGGCTCGGCGTCTGCTGGGCCACGAGCGAGCCGGTGCACACCGCACACACGGCGAACGTCAACACGAGTGCCTTCGTCTTCATGGTCGTATGGGACGCCGGCGCACCGGCGCTCCCGTTCGCTGCCGATCAGATCCGTGTCAAGCGACGGTCAAGGCGCCTCCGGCTCGTCGACCAACCGGTAGCCGACGCCGTGCACCGTCAGCAGGTGGCGCGGCGCCTTCGGGTCCTGTTCGAGCTTCTGCCGCAGGTTCAGCACGTGCATGTCGATCGTGCGGTCGCCGACGAACGCGCTGCCGCCCCAGACCTCGCGCAGGAAGTCCGCGCGCGACACCGCGCGGCCCTGCCGCTGGCGCAGCAGGCGCAGCATCGCCGCTTCCTTCGGCGACAGCGCGTCGGTGGCGCCGTCGCGCACGACGGTGAACGCCGCGAGGTCGATGCGCACGGTGCCGAGCACGAACTGCAGGACCAGCGCCGCGTCGGGCCGCGCGCGCCGCCGCAGCATCGCCTTGACCCGCGCCAGCAGTTCGCGCAGCGAGAACGGCTTGGTCACGTAGTCGTCGGCGCCGAGTTCGAGCCCGAGCACCTTGTCGCCTTCGTCGCCGCGCGCGGTCAGCAGCAGCACCGGCGTGTCGCCGTCGCGCGTGCGCAGTTCGCGCAGCAGCTCGAGCCCGCTCGGGCCCGGCAGCATCACGTCGAGCACGACGAGGTCGAAGCGCTGGCCGCGCAGCAAGGCGCGCGCTTCGTGCCCGTCGGCGGCGGCGGCGACG
>CANGSN010000129.1 GCA_947455805.1 Planctomycetota bacterium | reverse complement strand
CGTCGACCTCGCGCAGGTCCAGTTCGCAGCGCCAGGCGGTCTTGTGCCGCGCGCGCTGGCTCAGGATGCGCAGGCCCTGGGCTTCGACGATCTCGGTCGCGGCGCGGGCCGTGCTGGCCACGGTCATCAGCGCCACGTCGAGGCCGATGCCGAGCGAGCGGCGCAGCTGCGGCATCGTCTCGTGGCGGATCCGGTTGCGGGCGTACGAGAGGTCTTGGTTGGTGCTGTCTTCGTAGGGCACGGCGCCGAGGCCCTGCAGCACCGTGGTCAGCGTGGTCCGGCGCGTGCGCAGCAGCGGCCGCACCAGCAGCAGGCTGTGGTCGCCGCGGCCGAGCCAACGCGACTCCGGGATGCCGGCGAGGCCGCGTGGACCGGTGCCGCGCAGCATGCGGAACAGCACCGTCTCCAGGTTGTCGTCGGCGTGGTGGGCGGTGACCAGCATGCCGGCCCCGTGCGTGCGGGCGACTTCCTGCAGGGCCCGGTAGCGGCCCTGCCGCAGCGCGTCCTCGCCCGGGCGGTCGGTCTCGAATTGCAACCGGTGCACGGTCACCGGCACGTCGAGGCGGTCGCACAGGTCGACCACGTGCTGGGCGTTCTGGCGGCTGTCGGGGCGCACGCCGTGGTCGACGTGGCAGGCGCGCAGGGGGCCGGGCAGGCGCCCTTCGTCGCGCAGGCGGGCCAGCGCGTACAGCAATACGGTGCTGTCCGTACCACCCGAGACCGCCGCCAGCATGGTGCGTTCGGCCACGAGGTTCTCGTAGCGCGAGAGGCAGCGGGCGGCGGCGTCGCAGAGCCTGACGAAGCTGTCCATTGGCTGGCGAGGAAGGGTCGCTAGACTGCTCGGCGATTTTCCGCGCAGCCAACCCTCAGGAGCTTACCTCGTCATGGCCATCCGGGTCGCAATCAACGGTTTCGGTCGCATCGGTCGTCTCGTCTTCCGCGCCCTCGTCGAGCAGGGCCTGCTCGGCAAGGAGCTCGACGTGGTCGCCGTCGGCGACATCGTCCCCGCCGACAATCTCGCCTACCTGCTGAAGTTCGACTCCATCCAGGGTCGCTTCCAGGGCGAGGTGTCGTCGAAGAAGAGCGCCGCCGACAAGGCGGAGGACGACGTGCTGGTCGTCAACGGCAAGGAGATCGCCGTGGTCAGCGCCAAGACTCCGGCCGATCTGCCGTGGGCGAAGATGGGCGTGCAGGTCGTCATCGAGGCGTCGGGCCTGTTCACCGACGCGGAGAAGGCCAAGGGCCACATCACGGCAGGTGCCAAGAAGGTGCTGATCACCGCACCGGCGAAGGGCGAGGACATCACCGTCGTGCTCGGCGTCAACGACGACAAGCTCGACCTCGCCAAGCACAGCATCATCAGCAACGCGTCGTGCACGACGAACTGCCTGGCGCCGCTGGTGCACGTGATCCTGAAGGAGGGCTTCGGGCTCACCGAAGGCCTGATGACCACGATCCACTCCTACACGGCGACGCAGAAGACCGTCGACGGCCCGAGCAAGAAGGACTGGAAGGGCGGCCGCACCGCGGCGCAGAACATCATCCCGTCGAGCACTGGCGCCGCGAAGGCGGTCGGCCTCGTGCTGCCGGAGATCAAGGGCAAGCTGACCGGCATGGCGTTCCGCGTGCCGACGGCGACGGTGTCGGTCGTCGACCTGACGTTCAAGACGGCGAAGGACACCTCGCTCGACGAGATCAAGAAGGCGATCAAGCGCGCCAGCGAGACCTACATGAAGGGCATCCTCGACTACACCGACGAAGAGGTCGTGTCGTCGGACTTCATCCACTGCAAGGCGTCGTCGATCTTCGACGCCGGCAGCTCGATCGAGCTCAACAAGAACTTCTTCAAGCTGGTCAGCTGGTACGACAACGAGTGGGGCTACAGCAACCGCGTCGTCGAGCTGACGCAAAAGGTCGCCAAGGGCCTCTCGTGAGCGGTTCGCCGCTCGCTCGCTGACCTGTTCGAGAACCTCTCGCCGCACCGGAGTTGCCGATGACCACCTTCAAGTCCCTTCGCGACCTGCCGATCGAAGGCCTGCGCGTGCTGATGCGCGTCGACTTCAACGTCCCGCAGGACAAGGCGACGCTGCAGATCACCAACAACCAGCGCATCGTGTCGGCGCTGCCGACGATCCGCTACGCGCTCGAGCAGGGTGCTTCGGTGGTGCTGATGTCGCACCTCGGGCGCCCGGACGGCGAGAAGGTGGCGAAGTACACGCTGAAGCCGGTCGCCGCCGAGCTGCAGAAGCTGCTCGGCAAGCCGGTGCAGTTCCTCGACGACTGCGTCGGGCCGGCCGTCGAGGCGGCGTGCGCCAAGGGCACGCTGAAGCCCGGCAGCGTGGTGCTGCTCGAGAACCTGCGCTTCCACCTCGAGGAGGAGGGCAAGGTCAAGATCAAGAACAAGGACGGCACCGAGACCAGCAAGAAGGCCGAGCCGGCGGCGATCGAAGCGTTCCGTGCCAGCCTGAAGAAGCTCGGCGACGTCTACGTCAACGACGCGTTCGGCGCGGCCCACCGTGCGCACAGCTCGGTCAGTGGCATCACCGGCCTGCCGTGCGCGGCCGGCTTCCTGATGCAGCAGGAGCTCGACGCGTTCCACAAGGTGCTGACGGCGCCGGCGCGGCCGTTCGTGGCGATCCTCGGTGGCGCCAAGGTCAGCGACAAGCTGCCCGTCATCGAGAACCTGCTGCCGAAGGTCGACGCGCTGATCATCGGCGGTGCTATGGCCTACACGTTCCTGACGTTCCAGGGCCACAAGGTCGGCAAGTCGCTGGTCGAGAAGGACCTCGTCGCCGAAGCCGGCCGCGTGCTGGCGCAGGCGAAGGCGGCGGGCAAGCAGCTGCTGCTGCCGGTCGATCACGTCTGTGCGGCCGAGTTCAAGGCCGACAGCCCGGCCAGCCTGCACGCGACCGACATCCCCGACGGCCTGATGGGCCTCGACATCGGCCCGAAGACGATCGCCAGCTACGTGGCGGCGCTCAAGGGTGCCAAGACGGTGATCTGGAACGGGCCGATGGGCGTGTTCGAGATGGACGCGTTCTGCAAGGGCACCGAGGCGGTGGCGCACGCGGTGGCGGCGGCGACGGCGGCGGGGGCGTTCACGGTGGTCGGCGGTGGCGACTCGGTCGCGGCGGCCGAGAAGCTCGGCATCACCAGCAAGCTGTCGCACGTGTCGACCGGCGGCGGCGCCAGCCTCGAACTGCTCGAGGGCAAGGTGCTGCCGGGCGTGAAGGCGCTGTCGAGCTGAACGCTCGCACGGCGCCGGCCTGGCTCAGCAGCGCAGCGCGTATTCGAACTGGTTGACGCGCGCGATCGCGTGCCAGAAGTCGTCCTCGACGAAGTGCGGCTCGACTTCGAACTCGCTGTCCTGGCCGGCCTTGCCGGTGCGCACCAACACGGTGCCGAGCTCGGCGCGCTGCGCCGACAGCACGTCGGCGGTGGTGTGGCCGATCATCCAGCTGCGCTGCAGGTTCAGGTCGAACTCCTGCTGCGCCATCTTGTAGATGCCCGGGCCGGGCTTGCGGAACACGCTGTCCTTGCGGAAGCGGCCCTTGCCCTTGGGGTGGTAGGGGCAGCTGTAGATCTTGGTGATCGGGATCTGCTCCTGCTGCATGCGCAGCACGAACGCCTCGCAGAAGCGCACGAACTCGCGTTCCTTCAGCTCCACGAAGGCGATGTCGTGGCGGCTGGTGGCGACGAAGATCTTGAAATGCTTCGGGTCGATGCGGGTCAGGGCCTCGATGGCGCGTTCCAGGAACGGGATGCTGCCGTCGGCTTCGAGCCGGGCGCGCTGCACCAGCACGCCGTCGAGTTCGAAGAAGATGCCTTGCTTGTCGGGGATCTTGGCCATGGCTCGGATGGGGTTGGGGGCTCGTCGGGCGGGATCGCCCTGCCCCCATGGCATCGACGCTTGCGGCCGGCCTCTTGACCTTCAGGGAGAAATGCCCTGATCTTGCTCCTGGCCGCTCGGCTGGCCGCATCCACGGTGGGTGCGGGGCGTTGGGTGGCCTCGGCGGAAAGAAAGAACGACCGACGGCAGGCCCACGGCGCGTAGGGCTTGGCATACTGACGCGCTCCTCGCAGGACCCACCGCCCCGCACCTTGAGTCAGCGCCCTGAGAATGAACTGATGCTCCGGGTCCAAGCCGGAGATCTGGGAGCGTTCGAACAGTTGGTCGAACGGTTCCAGTCCATGGTGCACGGGTTGGCTATGAGCATCCTGCGTCGTCCCGAAGACGCGGAAGAAGCGGCGCAGGATGCGTTCCTGAAGCTGTTCCGGGCCCGTGGCCAGTTCGACCACCAGCGCGCGCTCGAGCCGTGGCTGCTGCGCATCGCCGGCAACGCCTGCCGCGACAAGCTCCGCCGACGCAAGTCCGTCGAGCTGCCGGTGCTGCGCAGCGAGGCCGGCGAGCGCGACCCGCTGCTCGACGTGCCGGACAGCAGGGCCGCCGTGGGCGCCGCCCGCCAGCACGTCGACCACACCGTCCGCGGCGTGTTGGAGCAGCTGTCCGAGCGGGTTCGCCTGCCGCTCGAGCTCAAGTATCTGCGCGGGTTCACCAACCAGCAGATCGCCGAGGCCCTCGGCATCTCGCTGAGCAACGTCAAGGTGCAGCTGGCGCGCGGCAAGGACATCCTGTCGAGCCGGCTGCAGGGGGTCTACGAGCGATGAGCCTCCCGCGCGAACCCTTGCACCAGCCGCCGAATCCCGACGACCTGCGCCGGTTGCCGCCGGCATCGCCGGCCTGCGCCCAAGTGCGCGGCATGCTGCGCGACTTCGCCGACGGCGACCTGTCGACCACCGAGGTGGCGCACGTCGAGAATCACTTGGCGGGCTGCCGCACCTGCGCCGTCGAGCTGGCGCGGGCCGAGCACGAGGTCCTGCGCCTACGTTCGTTCTTCGGGGCGGCACGCGCCAGCGCTGCTGGCCCCGGCCTGCGTCCGGGCTTCGCCAGCCGCGTCGTCGAGCGGCTGGTGCTCGACGAGACCTCGATGATCTCGGCCGACGCCGTCGCCCGAGCGGTCGCCGTCGCCGATGCCGAGCGACTCCGCCTACGCGAGACCAGGTCGGATGCTGGCGGCCGGGTTCTGGCGGCACACGGTCACGAGAACGGTGCGTCTGACCGCAGCATGGACCGCAGGCCGTCGTCCTCGCGCGGCCGCTTCGGGCTGGTGCTGGCCGTCGCGGCTTCGGTGCTGCTGTTCGCCGGCCTCGTCGCCATGGCGCTGCTGCATCGCGTCGAAGCGGCGCCGAAGCTGGTGGCGCGCCTGGTCGTGCTCGAGGCCGAAGGTGCGTTCGACTTCGGCGGTCGGCCGCTGGGCGCCGGCAGCGGCGTCGGCGAACGGCAGTCGCTGTTCGTCGGCCCCGGCGGTGAAGCCCGCATCGACTGGCACGACCTCAGCACCGGCCCGCAGCCGGCTGCGACCCTGCAACTCGGCACCGGCCGCATGAGCATGGAGTCCGGCGCGCCGCGCCTGCTCGATGGTCGCGTCGACATCGAGTCGCACCGACCGGTGTCGCTGTCGCTCGGCGACGGCAGCCAGGTCGACTTCGGGGTCGGCCGATACGTCGTCGTCGCGGAGGCGTTCGCCGACCCGCTGACCGGTGCAGCGGGTGCCGATGCGGCGCCGACCGACGGCAGCTCGCTGCAGGATGCGCCAGCGAGCCTGAAGGTTCGCGTCGAGACGTTGTCCGGCGATCCGGCGGCAATCGTCGTCGCCGGCCGCGGGCCAGCCTTCGTGGCCGCCGGGCGGGCGGGCGTCTACCAGACCAACGGTCCGGTCGTCGTGACCACTGGTGGCGGTGTCGCCGTGGTGCCGGAGCCGCCGGCTCGTGTCGAGGTGCCCGGTGGCCTCGACGAGCAGGCGATGCTGATCGGCCACGTGCAGGAGCGCAGCGGCATGCCGAACGTCGGCGCCCAGGTCTACCTGCAGTACGCCAGCGCTGGCTCGATGCTGGTCGCGGCGCGCACGACGGGTTCCGACGGCCGCTTCCAGATCACCATGGACCAGGCGGTAACCGGGGACTTCGCCGTCGTGCTGGCGCTGCCGGCCGAGGTGCGCCGCGAGCTCGGCATGGTGTTCCCGGATGCCGTGCGCCTGGTTCGCAACGGCCAGTCCACGCAGTTCGGCACGCCCCTGGTGTTCGACCTCGCTGCCGCAGTCGACGGCATCGTCGTCGACGACCTGCAGCAGCCGCTGGCGAACGTGCAGATCCTGCCGTGCGTCGTCGACGAATTGTTCGGCGGCCTGCAGCCGTTGGAATCGTCGCGCGTGATGGCCGGGCCCGATGGCCGTTTCCGCATCGAGCGGCTGCCTGCCCGTCTGCCGCCGCACCACGCGATGGTGTTGGTGCTGTGGCGCTCCGATCTGGTGACTTCGACGGTGGCGCTGCCGGTGCGCGGCGGCTTGTTGGCGAACGAGCCGTTGGCGCCGATCGCAATGCGGCCGCTGCAGCTGATCCGCCTCGCGGGCTTGGCGCACCACCACCATTACGAGGTGTTCGAGGCCCTCGCTTCCGGCACCACCGACCAGGGTGATGGCCTGCTGCCGCAGGGCTCGGCGGTGCGCCGTCTGACCGTGCACACCGACGGCTCTGGCAGCGTGCTGAACTTCGCGGCTGGGTTCGGTCGCATCTTCGTGCGCTCGACCCAGGGTGCGACGACCTTCGTCAAGGAGATGTCGGCATCGTCGATGGCCGGCACGACGCCGGTCTACACTCCGCACACTCCGGTGCCCGCGAGCACGGTCTTCCTGTCGCTGCAGGCTGTGCCCGGCACCGATCTGGAGTTCGCGGGCTCGCACCGCTGCAAGCACATCCAGGTGGCGGCGAACGAGAACCCGGTCGCCAACAAGGTGCTGAGCGTCAAGGACGCTCTGGGCCGCACGGTCGGCGGTGCGCAGGTGTTCGCCATCGACGGCGGCACCGTGCAGCCGAACGTTCGCTTCCTGGGCTTCTCGTCCGAACTCGGCGCGCTGTCCTTGGAGCCGGTGCGCGACTCGGGCGACGTCGTCGTCGTCACCGTCGACGGGGCCATCAGCGTGGTGCCGTCGCCGAGCTCGCAGTCCAACGTGGTGACGATCGAGGCATACCTGCAGCCGACGGGCCGCGTGCTGTTGGCGCCGCCGCTGCGGCCGGCCGACGGTCGCATGGTGGCGGTCCGGTTCGAGCGCCTCGACCTGCCGCTGCCGGGCGTGCATCGCTTCGCGATCCGCCTCGCCAGCGAGACCACCGGCTGGGAGTTCCAGGATCTGCCGGCCGGGACCTACAAGGTCTACCACCACGGCGAGATGCACACGCTGGTGGTGCCCTCCGGCGGCTTCGTCGTGCTCGATTGAAGCAGCGGCGGCCGGCGCCCATGCTGCGCCGCATGCGATGCTGCGCTCCGTCGGCTTGTTCGCTCGGCTTCGCCGCGCTGCTGTGCCTGCTCGGAACACGGTTGTCGGCGCAGCAGGGCGATCGCGCCGGCGAGCAGCAGGCCATGTTGCCCGCGGACTTCATCGTGCCGACGGCTCTCGTCCGTTCGCCGGCGGAGGAACTGGCGACGCTGCAGCTGGCCCCCGGCTTCCGCGCCGAGCTGTTCGCGGCAGAACCCTTGGTCGCGGATCCGGTCGCGGCTGCGTTCGATGCCGACGGTCGCCTCTGGGTCGTGGAGATGCGCAGCTACATGCGCGACGTCGACGCCACCGACGAGGCG
>CANGSN010000128.1 GCA_947455805.1 Planctomycetota bacterium | reverse complement strand
CGTGCGACCGCCGAGATAGAAGTCGTCGGCATCGCGGGTGCGCCGCTGCGCCATCACGCCGAGCAGCAGCAGCCCGACGAGATATGCAACCAACGCGCCGAGGATCGCCGTGGAGCGTTCCATGGCGCGAGACTACCATCCGCGCCGCTCGGAGGAACCATGCCCAACACCTCGACCCCGGATCGTTTCGCTCGCTACGTCCGCTTCCGCAGCACGCTCGACGATCCGTTCGTCGAACTCGACCTCGGCCACAGCAAGCTCGCGGAGCGCGACGTCGATGCGCTGCGCCCCTCGCTCGAGCAGGCGCTCGCGGCGATGAAGCAGCTCGAACACGGCGCGATCGCCAACGCCGACGAGCAGCGCATGGTCGGCCACTTCTGGCTGCGCGCCCCTGGCCTCGCCCCGAAGCCCGAGCTCGAGGACGCGATCGCCAGCACCGTCGCCGGCATCGAGGCGTTCGCGCAGGCGGTGCACAGCGGTCGCATCGCGCCGCCGGAGGGTGGCTCCTACACCAAGGTCGTGCTGTGCGGCATCGGCGGCAGTTCGCTCGGCCCGATGCTGCTGGCCGACGCGTTCGGTGGCCCCGAGGCGCCGATGAGCCTGTGCGTGCTCGACAACACCGACCCCGAGGGGCTCGACCTCGCGATCGAGGCGCTCGGCTCGCTGCAGGACGCGCTGGTGATCGTGATCAGCAAGTCGGGCGGCACGCCGGAGACGCGCAACGGCATGCTCGAGGTCGAACGCGCTTGCAAGCAGCAGGGCCTCGCGTTCGCTCCGCGCGCGATCGCGGTGACGACGCCGGGCTCGCTGCTCGACAAGAAGGCGGCGGCCGACGGCTGGCTGCAGCGCTTCCCGATGTGGGACTGGGTCGGCGGTCGCACGTCGATCACGTCGGCGGTCGGCCTGCTGCCAGGCGCCCTGCTCGGCATGGACGTGCGCGCATTCCTGGCCGGTGCCGCGGCGATGGACGACGCCACGCGCCGCCCTGACGTCTGGCGCAATCCGGCGGCGATGCTGGCGACGTTCTGGCACCACGAAGGCCGCGGCCGCGGCGAACGGGCGATGGTGGTGCTGCCGTACAAGGACCGCCTGCTGCTGTTGTCG
The DNA here is from genome assembly GCA_947455805.1 of Planctomycetota bacterium. Lineage (GTDB taxonomy): Bacteria > Planctomycetota > UBA1135 > UBA1135 > UBA2386 > UBA2386. The sequence goes on along the minus strand of CANGSN010000128.1, from coordinate 6,611 downwards.
CGCTACCTGCAGCAGCTGGTGATGGAGTCGCTCGGCAAGGAGCACGACCGCAAGGGCAAGGTCGTCAACCAGGGCATCGCCGTCTACGGCAACAAGGGCTCGACCGACCAGCACGCCTACGTGCAGCAGCTGCGCGACGGCCGCCACGACTTCTTCGGCACGTTCGTGCGCGTGCTGCAGGACCGCGAGGTCGGCCACTTCGAGGTCGAGCCGGGCGTGACGTCCGGCGACTACCTCGACGGCTTCTGGCAGGGCACGCGCACGGCGCTGCTCGACAAGGGCCGCGCCTCGGCGACCATCGGCATCGACCGCCTCGACGAACGCACGCTCGGCGCGATCGTCGCGCTGTTCGAGCGCACGGTGGCGATCTACGCCGAACTGGTCGACGTCAACGCCTTCCACCAGCCCGGCGTCGAAGCCGGCAAGAAGGCGGCGGCGAAGGTGCTCGAACTGCAGAAGAAGCTGTTCGGTGCGCTCGGCAACGCAGAGCAGGACGTGCGCACGCTGGCCGCGAAGGTCGGCGCCGACGCCGCCGACTGCTGGCCGGTGCTGCAGCACCTCGCCGCCAACCGGCCGGAAGTGCACGCGCTGAAGGTGCACGAGCCGGCGGCAGCGACGTTCCGGCGCGACTGATGCGCACAGGTCGTTCGCGGCTGCTCGTGGCCCTGCTCGCCGGCGCCTGTGCGGGCTCGCCGCCGGCGGTGCCTCAGGCGCCGCGAAGCGAGGAACCCGACGCGGTGCCACTGACCATCGAGTTCGAGCCGGCGCTGCCGGCACCCGCGCGCCTACAGGTCGCGCACGAGAGTGGCGAGCGCCGCGACCTCGCGACGCAGTGCACCGGTGTCGCCGTGTCGCTCCCCCCAGGCCCGGTGCTGCTCCGGTTGGTCGCTGGCGAACGGACTCTGGAGCGTTCGCTGCAGGTGCAGCCAGGCATGCCGGTGTTGTCCTGGGACGTGGTGGGCTTGCTGCGGGGGCGTTGATCTGCCGGCGTCGCTGACGCCGGGCAGGCCGGCGGGGCGGGTGCGCAGCGGCGGTGAGGAATCCCGAGCCATGCGTTGGCAGTCGCCGGGAGGCGCCGCTAGGCTCTCGCCGCTTTCCCGACCCGTTCCGGAGAAAGCGACTTTGGCGGAGTTCCTCGGCGAAGGCCTCACCTACGACGACGTCTTGCTGGTGCCGCAGATGGCCTCGGCCCTGCCGCGCGACGTCGAGACCAAGACCCGCCTGTGCCGCGGGGTCGAATTGCAGGTGCCGATCGTCGGCGCCGCGATGGACACCGTCACCGAATCGCGCATGGCGGTGGCGCTCGCCCAGCAAGGCGGCATCGGCATCGTGCACAAGAACCTGTCGGTCGAACGGCAGGTCGGCGAGGTCGACAAGGTCAAGCGCTCGGCCAACGGCGTGATCCAGGACCCGGTGGCGCTCGCCGTCGAGGACAGCGTCGGCCGCGCCAAGGACCTGATGGCGGCGCACAAGATCAGCGGCCTGCCGGTCGTCGACGCCCAGCGCGTCGTCGTCGGCATCCTGACGCACCGCGACCTGCGCTTCGTCGACAACCGCGACACCAAGGTCGGCGCGGTGATGACCAGGCAGAACCTGGTCGTGGCGCAGCCGGGCACGACGCTCGACCAGGCGCGGCAGATCCTGCGCCAGAACAAGGTCGAGAAGCTGATCCTCGTGCATCCCGACGGCAAGCTCGCCGGGTTGATCACGATGAAGGACATCCGCGGCACCGAGGAGTTTCCCTCGGCGGCGCGCGACGGGCGCGGGCGCCTGCTGGTCGGTGCGGCGGTCGGCGTGCACGACCTCGAGCGCGTGAAGCGCCTGGTCGAAGCGGGCTGCGACGTCGTCGTCGTCGACACCGCGCACGGCCACAGCAAGAACGTCATCGACACCGTCGTCGCCATCAAGAAGGCGTGCCGCATCCCGGTGATCGCCGGCAACGTCGCGACCACCGACGGCGCGAAGGCGCTGGTCGACGCCGGCGCCGACGGCGTCAAGGTCGGCATCGGTCCGGGCTCGATCTGCACCACGCGCATCGTCACCGGCTGCGGCGTGCCGCAGCTGACCGCGGTGCTCGAAGCGATGAAGGCGTGCGGCCCGGCCGACGTGCCGGTGATCGCCGACGGCGGCATCAAGCAGAGCGGCGACATCGTCAAGGCGCTGGCCGCCGGCGCGTCGAGCGTCATGCTCGGCTCGATGCTGGCGGGCCTCGAGGAATCGCCCGGCGAGTCGATCCTGTTCCGCGGGCGCCAGTTCAAGGCGGTGCGCGGCATGGGCTCGCTCGGCGCCATGGAGCAGGGCTCGGCCGATCGCTACGCGCAGGGCGACGTGAAGGACAAGATGAAGTTCGTGCCGGAGGGCGTCGAGGGCATGGTGCCCTGGAAGGGCGCCGTCGCCGACTTCGTCTACCAGCTGGTCGGCGGCCTGCGCTCCGGCATGGGCTACAACGGCGCGCGCACGCTGCGCGAGCTGGCGGCGAAGGCGAAGTTCCTGCGCGTCACCGCGGCCGGCCTGCGCGAGTCGCACCCGCACGACATCCAGATCACCAAGGAAGCGCCGAACTACAGCGGCGAAGCATGAGCCAGCACGAACAGCAAGGTCCGAGCGGCGGCGTCCTGATCGTCGACTTCGGCGCGCAATACTGCCAACTGATCGCGCGCCGCGTGCGCGAGCTCTCTGTCTACTCGCGCATCACCGTGCCCGAGCGCGCGATGTTCACGTTCCAGCACATGCGCCCGCAGGCAGTGATCCTGAGCGGCGGTCCGCGCTCGGTCTACGAGCACGACGCGCCGCAGCTGGACAGCAAGATCCTCGAGCAGGGCGTGCCGGTGCTCGGCATCTGCTACGGCCTGCAGTGGATGAGCCAGCACACCGGCGGCGAGGTCACGCCGGCGAAGGAAGGCGCCGAGTACGGGCGCACCGAGCTGCAGGTGATGGACGCGCAGGACCTGCTCGCCGGCGTGCGCCAGAACGGCATCGTCTGGATGTCGCACGGCGACAAGGTCGCGCGCCTCGGCCCTGGCTTCCAGGTGCTCGCCAAGAGCGAACCGTGCCCGTTCGCCGTCGTCGCCGACCGCAAGCGCCGCTTCTTCGGGCTGCAGTTCCATCCGGAGGTCGCGCACACGCAGGACGGCGGCACGATGCTGAAGAACTTCGTGCTCGGCGTCGCCCGCTGCAGCACGAACTGGAACCCGGGCAACCTCGTCGACACCAAGATCGCCGCGGTCGAGCAGCTGGTCGGCGAGCAGGGCGAGGTCGTCATGGGCCTGTCCGGCGGCGTCGACAGCTCGGTCGCCGCGGTGCTGATCCATCGCGCGATCGGCAAGCGCCTGCACTGCGTGTTCGTCGACAACGGCCTGCTGCGCGCCGGCGAACGCGAAGGCGTCGAGTCGCTGTTCCGCGACCACTACCACATGGACCTGAAGGTGGTGGACGCGAGCGAACGCTTCCTCGGCGAGCTGGCGGGCGTCAGCGACCCGGAGAGGAAGCGCAAGATCATCGGCAAGGTCTTCGTCGACGTGTTCCGCGACGAGGCGAAGCGCAGCGTGCACGCGAAGTTCCTCGGCCAGGGCACGCTGTATCCCGACGTGATCGAATCGGTCGCCGCGCACGGCGGCGCCACCTCGACGATCAAGAGCCACCACAACGTCGGTGGCCTGCCGAAGGACCTCGACCTGACGTTGGTCGAACCGCTGCGCGACTTGTTCAAGGACGAAGTGCGTGCACTCGGTCGCGAGCTCGGGCTGCCGAGTTCGCTGGTCGATCGCCAGCCGTTCCCGGGCCCGGGCCTGGCGGTGCGTTGCCTCGGCGACGTCACGCGTGCGAAGCTCGAACCGCTGCGCGGTGCCGATCGCATCGTGCGCGAAGAGGTCGAGCAGAACGGGCTGCACAAGGGCCTCTGGCAGTACTTCGCGGTCTACGTGCCACAGAAGACCGTCGGCGTGAAGGGCGACGCGCGCGTCTACGAGGACGTGTGCGTGCTGCGCCTGGTGTCGAGCCAGGACGCGATGACCGCCGACTGGGAGCTGCTGCCGACGCCGGTGCTGAAGCGCATCAGCAACCGCATCCTGAACGAGGTGAAGGTCTTCTCCCGCGTCTGCCTCGACATCTCCAGCAAGCCGCCGGCGACGATCGAGTGGGAGTAGCGCGCGTCGTTCGCGCGCCGGAAAGGCGGCGCAACGTCGCCGCCCCGCAAAGGTCGTAGGGGGAAGCCTCGTCCACAAAGTTGGCCCGTTCCGCCGACATCCCTCTGCCGAGTTGGAGAGCGTGGCAGGGTAGGTGAGGCGCGGGGAAATCCGCAAGGGTGAGCCCTGAGAGTGGCTCGCGCCTCGTCGCCCTTCCGTCGCGCATCCGAACGACGGCGGAGAGCGCCCCGATGACTGCAACCTTGTCGACCACCACGGCCAATCCTGGCCAGCCCGTCCAAGCGACCACCGCGGTCGCGACCCCGCCCGAGTCGCCAGCGAGCGCGCCACCGCGTTCGGTCGGCACCCTGATCGGCAAGGACGGTCGCACGTCGCAGGTGGTCAGCTTCCGCCTCGGCGACGAGGAGTACGGCGTCGACATCATGACCGTCCAGGAGATCATCCTGGTGGGTTGCATCACGCAGGTGCCCGAGGTGCCGGAGCACGTGCTGGGCGTGATCAACCTGCGCGGCAACGTCATCCCGATCCTGAACCTCCGGCGCCGCTTCGGCCTGCCCGAGCGCGCCGCCAACGAGGCGACGCGGATCGTCGTCATGAACCTGCACGGCCGCACGGTCGGCGTCGTCGTCGACGGCGTGTCGGAGGTGCTGCGGCTCACGCCCGAGGAGATCTCGCCGCCACCGGCCTCGTTGGCCGGCGTCGGCAAGGACTACGTATTGGGACTGGCTCGCCGGAAGGACCGGCTGCTGATCCTGCTCGACATGGCCCGCCTGTTGATCGGAAGTGATCTCAGCCGGATCGACCACCAGGGGACCGGAGGGAAGGAGTGACGATGACCACCAAGACCAAGCGGCCCGCCTCGCGCGGGAAGTCCGTCGGCAAGAAGCCCGTCTTCGACACCGGCCGCGCACTCGACGTCGCGTCGAGCAGCGTGTTCGTTCTCGACCAGCAGTTGCAGATCGTGTTCGCCAACCGGCACGCCCTCGAGGGCCTGCAGGGCCTGGCGGCGAGCCTGCTCGAGGCCACCAGCCTGCGGCCGGAGCAGGTGGTCGGCAGTCCGTTCTCGTCGCTGCTCTGCGACGGCACCCACAAGGCCGTCGAACTCACGTCGATGGCGACGCGGCGTTGGCATGCCGAGACGAAGATCGGCCGCGACTGGGTCGAGTGGAACGCCGTCGCCATGCCGGATGCGGACGGTGCCTTCGCGGGCGCCGTGGTCACGTGGACGGTGACGACGCAGCGTCGCCAGGCCGACGTGCGCGCCGACGAGTTCGCGAAGCTGGTCGACGGCATGAGCCAGCAGCAGGCGATGATCGAGTTCGGGCTCGACGGCATCGTGCAGAACGCGAACCCCGTGTTCCTCGAGACGATGGGCTACACGCTGGCGGAAGTGCGTGGCCAGCACCATCGCATGTTCGTCCCTGCCGAGATCGCGAAGAGCGCCGACTACACGGCGTTCTGGAGCAAGCTCGCACGCGGCGAGGCCGAGAGCGGCGAGTTCCAGCGCGTCGCGCGCGGTGGCCGCGAGCTCTGGCTGCGCGCCACCTACTTCCCGGTGCTCGACCGCAGCGGCCGACCGGTGAAGGTCGTCAAGTTCGCCAGCGACATCACCACGCAGCGGGCTGCCCAGCGGGACGCGCAGCGGGCCGCCGGCGCCATGGAGGCTGTGGCGACGAACATCCTGGTGTGCGATTCGAGCTTCAAGATCGTCTACGGCAACACCAAGTCGCAGCACACCCTGCGGCAGCTCGACAGCCTGCTGAACGCGAAGTTCGGCGTGCGCGCCGACCAGGTGGTCGGGGTGTCGATCGACCGCTTCCACAAGAACCCGGCGCACCAGCGCGGGCTGCTGCAGAGCCTGCGCGGTCGCAACCACACGGCCGAGTTCCCGCTCGGCGACGAGGTTATCTCGCTGAGTGCCTCGGGCCTGTTCGACCAACACGGCCAGTTCGCCGGCGCGGTGGTCAACTGGGAGCTGGTGACGCAGCAGCGTCGCATGCAGGCGGACATCGAGCGCAAGGCGATGGCGGAGGCGGAGGCTTCGTCGGTGCTGCGGCAGAAGGTCGACGCGCTGCTGCAGGCGGTCGACCTGGCGGCGAAGGGCAACCTGACGGCCACCCAGGACGTGGCCGGCAGCGATCCGATCGGCCAGCTCGGCGAAGGGCTGCGCCGCATGATCAAGGACCTGCGCGGCATCATCGTCCAGATCAAGGAAGGCGCCGACCAGTTCACGCAGAGTGCCGGGACCATCAGCAACGCGTCGAGCAGCCTGTCGGAGGCGTCGCAGACCAACGCCGCGACGGTCGAGGAGATGACCGCCTCCGTCGACCAGCTGACCGAGAGCATCCGGCTGATCGCGAAGAACGCCGGCAACGCCAACACGATCGCCGAAGAGACCAGCAACCGCGCCACCGCCGGCGGTGCGGCCGTCGATCGCTCGATCACGGCGACGAAGGAGAGCAACCG
>CANGSN010000127.1 GCA_947455805.1 Planctomycetota bacterium | reverse complement strand
GGCACCGAACGCGACGCCCGCGACGCCCTTCGGCTGCTCGACGCGCTGGTGCGCGACTATCCGGAGGAACCGGCGGTGCGGCGGCAACGCGGCATGACCGCCAACCTGCTGACGCTGCTGCTGCACGACGAGCAGCGCTGGGCCGAGTCGCGCGCGCTGATGGAGCAAGCCTGCGCCGACCAGCGGTTCGTGCTGAGCCTCGATGCCGGCGACACCTTCGCCCAGACGCAGCTCGGCTTCCACCTGATGTCGCTGGCCGTGGACCTGCGCGAGCTCGGCGACTGGCCGGCCCTGGCGAAGGTCGCGCGCGAGCTGGCCACGTTCGGCGGCGCCAACCACGTCGGGCGCGCCGCCCGCGACCTGCTGCGCTGTGCAGCGGCGATGCCGGAGGAACAACACGCAGCCCTGCACACGGAAGTGCTCGACCTGCTGGCCGCAGCCCAGAAGCAGGGCCTGCGCATCACGGCGACAGACCCGCTCTACGCGCCCCTGCGCGACGACCCGCGCTTCCAGGCGCTGCTCGGCCGCTGACCGACAGCGGATCGCGAACCGGTGTGACACCGGGCCCGGCGTCCCGCTCGTGCTGTCGGTCACGACTCCGATGCGAACCCTCCTGCTCCCCGTCTGCGCCCTCGCCGCCCATGGCATGGCGCAGTCCCGTGTTCCCCAACTGCCGCCGACCACGCCCGAGGCGCCGGCCGCCGTCGCCGCCCTGCGCCAGGGCCTGCCGCCGAAGGTCCTGTTCGACCGTCCGCGCGGCACCGATGTCTGGGCGATCGGCCACGACTGGAAGGCCGGCTTCGACGGCCGCGGCGTCACCTACATCCCGTTCTTCGGCAGCGAAGCACCGCAGAACTTCCCGCTGCGCCTCGAGCTCGCCGAGGTGCGCATCGGCGACGAACGGCTCGCGCTGCCGGCCGGCACACCGCGCGAAGAAGCCGGCACGGTGACGACGGATCGCGGTGCGCTGGTCGAGACGGTGGCGACGACCACCGACGTCGTCGAGCAGTCGTTCGTGTTCCACGAACTGCCGACGCGCGGTGCCATCCACGTCGACCTGGCGGTGCAGACCAGCCTGCAGGCGACCGTCGTCGAGGGCGGCCTGCGCTTCGCCAACGAGTTCGGCGCCGTGCACTACACCAAGGCCGTCGCCGTCGACGCCAGCGGCGCGCGGCAGTCGCTGCCGATCACGTGGGACGGCGATTCGGTGCGGATGACGATTCCGGCAGACTTCGTGGCGAACGCGAAGCTGCCGCTGGTGCTCGATCCGCTGCTCGACACCAACCCCGGCATCCGCCCCGGCGAGACGCTGGCGCAGCGCAACCCCGACACCGCGACGCTGCAGTCGCCGAACCGTTCGCTGGTCGTCTACCAGCGCACGTGGAGCGCCACCGACCAGGACTGCTACGCCGAAGCGCTCGACGCCAACCTCGACCGCGTCAACCTGTTCACGCTCGTGCTCGACGCGACCGCCGAGAGCTGGGTCTCGCCCGAGGTGGCGAGCAGCCAGTTCGCCGGCAACTACCTGGTCGTGGCGCAGAGCACGCTCGGCGGCATCAGCTTCATCGTCAGCCGCCTCGTCAACGGCAACGGCACGGTGACCTCGCAGGTCGTCGACGTCGAACGCGCCGGCTCGGTCGGCCTGCCCGGCAACAACTTCGCGCCCGACGTCGGCGGCGACCCGTTCGGCGGCACGCTCGCCTACTACTGCGTCGTCTGGCAGCACGCCACCAGCGCCAGCAACCACGACATCCACTACAAGCTCGTGCAGCAGGACGGCTCGCTGCTGGCGACGATGCCTTCGGTGCTGTCCGGCGACCCGAGCTACGAGTCGCGGCCGTCGATCTCGGAGACCAACCGCACGACGGAGTGGCGCGTCGCCTTCGAACGCCAGCGCACGGTGGCGCCGTTCGACGGCAACATCTTCGGTGGCGGCATCGGCTGGGAGGGCACGCTGACGCGCCCGCCGTATGCGATCGACACGACGACGGCGTTCGACGCCTACCCGGAAGCGAGCTCGCCGATCGTGCAGCAGAACGGCGGCCAGGAAGTGCACCTCGTCGTGTGGGACCGCAGCAACGGCACGCAGGGCGACATCCTCTGCAACTTCGTCCGCGTCGACGGACTGACGCTCGGCCAGTTCAACCTCGACACGCTCGAAGCCGGCGGCGTGTTCGCCGCCCGCACGCGCACGAACCCGGGCTGCGACGCGGACGGCCTCCGCTTCGTCGTCGGCTACAGCGAGTTCAACGGCACCGACTACGACACCTACGCCACGACGGTGCGCTACGACGCGACGCTGGGTGCGCTGCTCGACGACGTGCGGCAACCACTCGGGGTGACACCGGGCTTCGAGGACTACGAGACCGGCATCGCCGCCTACCACAGCGCGGGCCTGCAGACGAGCTCGCGCTACGTCATCGCCAGCCACAACACAGCCAGCAACGACATCGCGGTGTTCGCCTACGGCGGCTACCAGGCGGGCCCGTTCTTCAGCCCATTCCCGACGCAGTGCGGCCCGCTGACGGTGACGCCGTCGGGCGAGCCGATCGTCGGTGGCACGGTGACGATCGTCGCCAACACGCCAGCACCCTACGGCTTCGTGCTCGGCTTCCCCGGCTACACGTGGCTCGGCCCGCTCGGCTGCAACTGCGTGCTCGGCGTCGACCAGGGCGTGCTCGGCAGCGGACCGCTGGTGTTCACCATCCCGGCGGACACCAGCTTCGTCGGCACCGCGCTGTCGGCGCAGGCCTACGGCGCCACCGGGACCAACTGCTTCGGCTTCCTGGCCCTCAGCGACACGATCGACTTCACGGTCCGCTGACCGCGACGCGCACTGCGCGGTCTCAGCGACCGCGCGCGCGGCCGGCCTTCTTCGCCGGCTTCTTCGCCGCGGCCTTCGCCACCGGCTTGGCGACCTTCTTCGCCGGCGCTGCCTTCGCCTTGCCGAGCGGACGCTCGAGGTGGCGCTGCAGCACCATCGCCACGCACGCGGTCAGCCGCTTGCCCATGGGGATGTGCAGGAACTCGTTCGGCCCGTGCGCATTGCTCTGCGGGCCGAGCACGCCGGTGATCATGAACTGCGCCTCGGGGAACTTCTCGCCGAGCATGCCCATGAACGGGATCGTGCCGCCTTCGCCCATGTAGACGCAGGGCTTGCCGAACGTCGCCTTCGACGCCTCGGCGCAGGCACTCTCCAGCCAGCCCGCCAGCGGCGGCGCGTCCCAGCCGGTGCTCGCCTTCTCGGCCGAGAACGTGATCTTGGCGCCGCTCGGCGGCTTCTCCGTCATCACCTTCTTCAGGTGCGCGAGGCACGCCTTGGCGTCGGCGCGCGGCGGGATGCGCAGCGACAGCTTGAAGGTCGAGAACGGGCGCAGCACGTTGCCGGCCTTGTCGACGTGCGGCACGCCGTCCTGGCCGATCAACTCGACGAACGGGCGCCACGTGCGGTTCAGCACCAGCTCCTGCAGTTCCTTCGCCATCGGCTTCGTGCCGGCGACCCACGGGAAGCGCTGCCACATCGAGTTGCCGAGCACCTTGCCGCAGACCTTCGCCTGCTCCTGTCGCTGCTTCGGGATCGCGACATGGAACTCCTTCGGCAGGATGCGGCCCGTGGCGCTGTCCTCGAGCCGTTCCATCAGCTGCCGGAACACGCGGAACGTGCTCGGCACCACACCGCTGGCGTCGCCGCTGTGCACGCCTTCGGTCAGCACGTCGATGCGGATGTCGCCGCCGACCAGGCCGCGCAGCGACGTCGTGCACCACAGCTGGTCGTAGTTGCCGCAGCCGCTGTCGAGGCAGACGACGAGGCTCGGCGTGCCGATGCGTGCCTTCAGTGCGTCGATGTAGAAGGGCAGGTCGTAGCTGCCGCTCTCCTCGCACGCCTCGATCAGCACCACGCAGCGCGCGTGCTTGCCACCGGCCTCGCGCAGCGCGCGAATCGCCGTCAGCGATGCGTAGGCGGCGTAGCCGTCGTCGGCGCCACCGCGGCCATACAACTTGTCGCCCTTCAGCACCGGCGTCCACGGCCCGAGCCCGTCGAACCAGCCGGTCATCTCCGGCTGCTTGTCGAGGTGCCCGTAGAGCAGCACGGTGTCGGTGCCAACGCCTGGGATCTCCATGTAGATCACCGGCGTGCGCCCCGGCAGCTGCACGACCTCGACGGTGAGCCCTTCGATCGGCTGCGCCTTGCACCAGCCGGCGATCAGTTCGACCGCCTTCTGCATGTGCCCCGCCGCCGCCCACTCCTTGTCGAACGCGGGCGACTTGTTGGGGATCCGGATGTAGTCGGTCAGCTGCGGAACGATGTCGCTGTCCCACACGCCGCCGACGAACGAAGAGAGCTTGTGCGAGTCCATGGCCTGGTCGGCCGATGCGAACCGAACGCTTGATCTGGCTCAAGCGCACTCCGGCGGATCACCGGCCGTGGGGCGAGTGGCGGCGCCGCCCGGCGTCAGTTCCCGACGACCACCCGCAGTGCTGGCGAGGTGCCGAACGGCAGCGGCAGACCGCCGAACGGCGCGTGCGCGAAGTCGAATACGGCGTGCTGGCAGCCGAGCGGCAGCCCGACGACCTGCGGGCCGGTCGGCAGCGGCAGCGCGATCGCGGCGGAGCCGAGGGCGTCGGCGACACCGAACCAGAACAGCTCCGGTGCCACGTGCAGCACAGCACACGCCGGCGCACCACCGATCGGCACGCCGGGCACGAAGGGCGGCTCGCCGATGCGCAGCACACTGACCACCGGCGCCGCGGCCGGCGCGTTGGCCAACGTGATCGCGAAGCTCGCATTGCCGGCGCGCGGCGCGCCGCCGCTGGCGCCGACGAGCGGAATGCCAGCCGAGGTCGCACAGCCTTGCCCGACGACGGCGACGATCGGCGGTGTGCACCGCTGCGCCGACCAGGCGACGTTCGGACCCGGCCAGGAAGGTCCGGTGAACGGACCACAGTCCGGCAAGCCCCGCAGCACCAGGTCGACGAAGGCCTGCACGTGGCCGTTGATGACCTCGATGCGCGCGGCGTTGGCGGAGCCGGCGGCGGCGGGCTGCGCGCCGTATTCGAAGTGGTTCGCGTCGGTGAAGCAGACGCCGAACACGAACGGCGAGGCGCCACCGAGCATGGCCTGCACGCCGAGCCCACGCGGCGAACTGGCCGGCGGCGAGCCCGGCGTGTAGCTGCCCGGCTGCCCCATGTCGTCGGTGCCGAAGATGGCCAGCACCGGCTTGTCGACCTGCGCCAACCCGTTGCTGGTGATGACGCCGCCGTAGGCACCGATCGCCGGGTTGGCGAACAGGACCGCGCCCCGCACGCGGGCATCGCTGGAGTCGCCGAAGCCGAAGTCGGCGCCGACGTGCTGCACGACCGTCGCGGCCCCGAGCGACCAGCCGGCGACGACCACCGGGGACGCGTTGTCGAGCTGGGTGCCGAACGCGGCGTTTAGCGTCGACGAGTTGGCCAGGGCCCATTGCACGACGGCGCCGCGCAGCTGCCAGAAGTTGGCGCCGGGCGCGGTCTCCTGTTCGTTCTGCAGGAAGACCACGGTCAGCCCCGAACTGGCCAGGCGGCGCCAGAGCAGATCGTGCTGCGGCACTGCCGCGATCTGGCCGCTGGTGCCCGAGCCGCCGCCGGGTCCGTAGAGCAGGACCGGCGCAGCGCCGGCCGGCAGTCCGAGCGGGCGGTAGACCTTCACGTCGACCGGCACCCCTTGCACGGTGGTGAAGTTGTCGATCGTCGCCTCGGCGATGGTGTAGGTGCCGGGCGGCGACAGCCCCGGGGACTGGCTCTGGGCCATCGCCGCGAGTCCCGACAGCGCCAGGCTCGCAACGAGGAGGAACGGGAACGAGGTCGTCTGCGCGTGGAGCATCGTGGGCATGGGACGAGCGGCCGGCTACGGACCGCGCCCCAGACTACCCACGATCTCGACGACGAGTTTTCGTTGCCGGTCCGCGGCGCCGCGCGGTGAAGAAGCCGTTCTGGGCCCATTCGGCGAACCACTCGCGGACCTTTGCGGTGGCAGGGGCTTTGGCCAACGCGGCGGCCAACGGTCGGCCGGCGGCCAGCGCCGACAGCACCGTGAACTCGGCCTGCGTCAGCCGCTGCCGCCAGACGCGGTCGTCGCGGCGGTAGACGGCGAGCCAGCTGCGCTGTGGCCGCGGCACGGCGGCCGGCACGCCGTCCTTCCACGTCCGGTACCAGACGTCGACCGGATGCCGGAACGCCAGCAGCTGCAGCGACGGATTGGCGCGCAGCCAGATGCCGCCGAGGCGTTCGGCGGGCACCGCCGCGATCGCCGCACCCGCCAGCGGCGTGAACTCCGGCGCGTCGAACGCAATCGTCGGCGCCAGTTCGAGCTGCGCGAGTTCGGCCACGAAGGCGCGCTGCTGCAGCGAGCGCTGCGCCGACACGAACGCGGGGGAGGCGCGGCCGAGGCGGTCGGTGCTGCCGATGTTCCTCGACACGCCGGGCATGACGAGCCGGGCATGACGATCGGGTAGTGCTCGGCGATCGTGTCGAGCACGTGCAGCGTGCGGCCGCCGGTTTGCAGGTAGTTCTCGGACAGGATCTCGAACCAGTCGACGGCCGGCCGTTCGCCGAGGATCGTCGCGTAGTGGGTCGTGCGTAGACCGAGTCCGATGCCGAGATCGGTGCTGCTCAGATCGGCGAGCGTGGCCATGGGCGCGCGGCGGGGAAGGCACCCGCCGGGCGGCGCGTGCGAGCGCCGCTGGTACGAGCCGCCGGCGCGAACGATCCGCGACGCGCCAGGTTCTTCGCTGCCGCAGGCGGGGAGGCCGTGAGGAAGGCAGCCGTCAGGTCGCCGGCCGGGTCACTTCGCGGCCTTCACTTCGCGGCCTTGTCGCCGAAGCGCTGCTGCAGCAGCTGCTGCATCGTCGGCTTCGTCTCGCCGTCGGCGGGCGCCACCGCGTCCTCCGGGATCAGGATCGACGGCGCGATGCGCGCCAGCGTGTAGCGCGCGCGCACGAAGCTCTCGGTGCCCGCTGCGCTCATGCTGCTGTTGAACTGCTCGACGGCGATCGACGCGTCGTCGATCGAACCGCCGGCCAGGCCGACGACCTCGCGCGTGAGCTCGGCGGCGCGCTGGTCCAAGGTCAGCCCGTAGAACAGTCTCCGGCCGTCCTGCTGGTTGACGTAGACGTCGAGCGGCGTGCCGACCAGCGTCTCCAGGTCGGAGCGCTTGGTGCTGAAGCCGCCGATCGAGACGACGCCGTCGCCGGAGATCACGACCTGGGTGCCGTTCAGCGGCGTCAGCTGGTTGGGGCCGCCGCTCTCGACGACGGTGACGTTGCGGATCTCCCACGTGCCGATCATCTGGATCGCGCGCGCGCCGGAGCCGGCGGGCACGACGGCGGACACGGGCGATGTCTCACCACCGCCACCACCCCCGCCGCAAGCGGCGAGTGCGACCAGCGTGAAGCTCGCGAGAACGCGACGGAACGAATGGGACGAATGGTTGCGCACGGTGCGGATCATGGGGGCCAGCCCCTTCCTCGGGGCGCAATCTAGGCAATGACCGGGGGCGATGCCACGGTCGTGTTCGCGCGGCCAACCGCGAACCTTCGCCCTGGCCCGGCCCCTGGATGCCGCTACGCTGCGTCCCGCCGACGCCCGTAGCTCAGTTGGTAGAGCGCCTCCCTTACAAGGAGGGAGTCGACAGTTGGGCGCAGCCGGCTAGCATCTGCTCCAAATCCCTAGCCGATCGCCACTTCGTGGCGAACCCTGCCCCTTGGGCTTGCGCGGCTTCCCGACCCCGAAGGTTTCACCCCGAAACCTTTGCCCTCTGGAAACCGCCATGAGCCACGCTGGCCCATCCCTCACGC
>CANGSN010000126.1 GCA_947455805.1 Planctomycetota bacterium | reverse complement strand
GGGCTCGCTCTCGCGTCGTCGCCGGACGATGCGTTCCCACGCGAACAGCCCGTAGACGATGATCAGGCCGACCGCGAGCAGCGCCAGCACGAGGCCGATCATCGGGCCTCCGCGAGCGGCGTGAAGGCGACGACAAGTGCGGTGCCGTGCGTGCGCGCGCACAGCTGCGGGCCGGCGCCTTCGCCGCGCAGCGCGTCGCCGGCGGCGAGTTCGTTCGCTTCGCCATCGTGGCCGGGGAACGTGCCGGCGATTACGCCCGCGAGCACGCCATCGAGCACCAGCAGCAACCACTGCGGCGCCGACGGCACGCGCAGCGTGTCGCCGGCGTGCAGCGCCACGATGCGCGCAAAGGCGCGGCAGCGCGCGCGGTTCGTCATCACGTTGACGTCTTCGCAGGCGCCATCGAGCCGCGTCGCCGCAACCGGCACTTCGCCGGCGAAGTCGCAGCGCGCGTACGGCGTCGCCAGCAGCAGCTCCTGGCCGTCGAGCGACAACCGCAGGCCGCGGCCGCGCCACAGCCACAACGACCGATCGACGCCCAGAAGCCGCGAGAACGGCCCGTCGCTGTCGACCTGGGCACAGCTGACGCGCCACGTGAAGCCGTTCGCCAACGAGCCGTCGGCGGGTTCGATCGCAACCTGGCGCGTGCTGCCGCCGCCGTTCTGCCACGGCATCACCGGCTGGTCGCCGCGGCGCACGAGGCGGCAGGCGGGACGAGGATCGGCGGGTGCGTTCACGGATGCGGCCACGTCAGGTACTTGTAGCCCCACGACGCCAGCAACAGCAGCAGGCCGCCGCCGATCCAGCGCCAGAACGCGAAGCGCACCAGCAGGTCGACGAACGAGCGCCCGCGCAAGAGGCACAGCGTCGCGTGCACCGCCAGCAAGAGGCCGAACGCGGCCACCGCGGCGCCGAACGGCTGCGTGACGAACGCATCGACGATGCGACCGTGCACCAGCTGGCACGCCGCGGTCGTGCAGCCGCAGGTCGGGCACGGGATCCCGTACTGCAGCGGCCAGCCGCAGGCTTCCATGCCGAGCTGCTCGTGCGTGCCGTGGCCGCGCGCGTCGGGCTCGATGCGCACCAGTGCGCCGTAGCCGACGGAGCCGATGCCGGCGAACAGCAGCGCGAACGCCCGGTCTACCGACGGCCGCAGGGGTCCTTCGGCGAGCGGCACCGTCCACGGCGCCGTCGGCACGGGCGGGCTGGTGTGCTTCGCCGTCACCATCCCCCTCCGCCGACGGCCACGATGGGCGCGAACATCACGTGTCGAAGTGGATGAACCACAAGAGACGCACCCTCGTCTCGTCGGGATTCGACTCGAGACGGAACAGGCCGAGCACCGCCGAGAACACGTTGCGCGTCTGCACCCGGCGGGTGCGCGAGTTGGCGACGTACTGGTTGCTGTTGCGCATCACGAGGCCGAGGCCGAGGCTCCAGCTGTCCTCGAACACGCCGTTCTCGACACACAGCAGCAGGGGGACGTTCAGGTTGCTCTCGCCGCTGTAGTCGTCGAGATCGATCGCCGCTTCGTGCTTGTCGTTGGGCCCGCGGCTCACCTTCCACGTCATCGTCGCGCCCTGCGGGCCGGCGTCGGCGATGCGGCGGCCGAGTTCTTCGGCGCTGGGCACCGGCTGGCCGTCGACCTCGTCGACGACGTCGCCGCCGCGCACGCCGGCGAGCCACGCCGGCGAACCGACCTCGACGCTGGTGACGACCACGGCGTTGCGCGCGCTGCCGTAGATGCGTTCGCACCAGCTCGCCGGGATGCCGCGCAGCGACGCGCCGCAGTACGGACGATGCGTCATCGTCGGCGGCTCGAGCGGGACGTCCTCGCTGTCGGTGACGCGTTCCCGCTGCATGCGCGTGAAGATCGCCACGTCCATCACGTCCTGGCCGCGCAGGACCTTGGCCTCCACCTTCTGGTCGGCGCGCAGGCGGGCGACGAACTTGCGGAACTGGTCGACGTAGACCGTCTCGACGCCATCCAGCGCCTGCAGCACGTCCTTCGCCATCACGCCGGCTTCGGCGGCCGGTGATCCCGGCACGACCTCCAGCACCACGAGGCCGGTGTAGGGCCTGACCCCACGGTGCTCGGCGGCGGTCTTGTCGAGTTCGCCGACCTTGAGGCCGAGGAACGGCTTCTCGACGTCGTACTCGGTGGTGACGCGCAGCGACGCGTTGCCGGCGGCGATCAGGTGGAACGACTCCTTCTTGCCGTCCTGCTCGCGTCGCGCCAGCAGGTAGTCGTCGGCGCCGACGTGGTAGGAGCCGTGGTAGGTCCGGCACGACGGCAGGGCGGCGACGAGGACGAGGAGCAACAGGACGAACGGAAGTCTCTGCATCGGCGGGTTCGGTGGCAGGTTGGTTCGTGGCGGCGGCAGCTCCGGAGGCAGGCCGGGCGACATGGTCGTCGCCGCACCGCGGCGACGAAAGGAGCAACCGGCACGAAAGCGCCCGCCAGCGCAGAGTATTGGCGATCCGTGGCCGATCGGGCGAAGCCCGGCAGCGACCGCGTCACTTGCCTTCGCGCACGAACAGGCGGATGGCGAGGTAGGACAGCGCCTGGAAGCCGACGGCGAGCCAGAGCACGGCGGCGAAGCTGCGTTCCCGTTCGAGCACGGCGGCGGCCAGCGCGAAGCCGCCGACGCCGACCTGCATCAGGAAGCCGCGCAACCCCATCAGCGCCGCCAGATCGCCGGCCGGCACCTGGCCGGAGACCAGCGCCTGCAGCGGCCCGGTGCGCGCCGACGCGACCAACGCCAACACCGAGCCGACCAGGGCCAGCGTCAGGCCGTCCTGCTCGCGGGCCAGCAGCCAGAAGCAAGCCGCCAGCAGCAACGACGTCACCATCACGAACAAGCGCTTGCCGACCGCGTCGGCGGTGCGCCCGAGCAGCGAACTGCCGAGCACCGACAGCAGACCGAGCCCGATCCACAGCGGCATCTGCTGGTCCTTCGGCAGGCGGCCCGTGCGGTCGAGCCAGGTCGTCGCCAGTTGCACGGTGGTGAAGAACGAGCCGACGTGCAGCGCCGTCGCAAACAGGCCGGCCATCGCACCGCCGTTCGCCAACACACGCCAGGTCGATGCCCCGGTCGGCGCCGGCGCATCGATCGGCACCGCGCGCAGCGTCCAGTAGCAACCGAGCAGGCCGACCACCGCCTGCAGCGCGAACACGCCGGGCCAGTAGCCGAGGCTGGCGAACCAGACCGACAGCGGCATGCCGACCGGGATCGCCAGGAACATGCCGGCGTTGAACCGCCCCATCGAGGCGCCGCGACGGTGGTACGGCACGATCTCGGCCGACAGCGCCGACGCCGCCGCGTAGGCGACGCCGACCGCGAGGCCGGAGCCGGCGCGCAGCAGGAGCAGCAGCAGCGGCGAGCCCGGCAGCAGGTGCAGCAGGCTCAGCACCACGAACACCGCCATCGCCCCGAGCAGCGCCGTGCGGCGCCCACACCAGGCCGCCACGCGGCCGAACGCCAGCGAGCCGGCGGCCGAGCCGAACGCGGCGGCGGCGATCAGCTGCTTGCCCTGCTCGTCGGTCAGGTTCTCGGCAGCGCGCACGAACGGCAACAGCGCGCCGAGCACGTTCGTGTTCAGGTTCAGCGCGAACGCGGCCGTCGCCAGCGCCGTGATCGCCATCGCCTCGCGGGGCGCGGGCCCCGGCGGGTGGGTGGCCGGGGACGAGCCGGCGGACGGCGACGGCGCAGGAGCGGACGATGGAGCGGTCACGACGCGGCGGGATCATGCAGCCGGGTCGTGCCAGTGTCGCCGCGGTGCTGGCGATTCCACCGCGAGAACGCGCGCCCCGCCCTTCCGGCGGCGGAGGCGCGGTATAGAGTTCTGCGCCTCGTGTTCCGACAGCTGCTGGAGTCTCGTTCGTGAAGATCGCCATCCTCGGCGGCGGCATCTCCGGTGTCGCCCTGGCTCGCATGCTGGCCGGCGACGGCCATCGCGTCACCGTGCTCGAGCGCGCCGAACGCGCCGGCGGCCTGTGCAAGAGCCGACGCTACGGTGAGTTCACCTTCGACGAAGCCGGCGGGCACATCGTCTTCAGCAAGGAACGGCAGGTCCTCGACTGGCAGCTCGCGCGCTGCGGCGGCGAAGCCGGCACGGTGCGCAACGTGCGCAACACGAAGATCCGCTGGCACGATCGCTGGGTGCCGTATCCGTTCGAGAACGGCGTCGGCCACCTGACCAAGGAGGCGATCGTCGACTGCATGGCCGGCTACATCGAGGCCTACGCCACGCGCAAGGCCGGCGCGCCGTGCCCGACGAACTTCGGCGACTGGATCCAGTGGCGCATGGGCTCGGGCTTCGCGCGCCACTTCATGGTTCCGTACAACCAGAAGATCTGGAAGTGCGACCTGCAGAAGATGGCCAGCGACTGGGTCGCCGGCCGCGTGCCGGAGGCGCCGATCGAGGACATCGTCAAGTCGGCGATCGGCATCGACACCGAGGGCTACACCCACCAATCGGTGTTCTGGTTCCCGAAGCACGGCGGCTTCGAAGCGATGGTGCGCGGCACCGTGCAGGACGGCGGCTTCGACCTGCAGTGCGGCGTCGCCGTCACCCGCGTCGAGAAGAAGGGCAAGGGCTACGCGGTCAACGGCGAAGCGTTCGACCTGGTCGTCAACACCATCCCGCTGCCGCAGATCGAGCCGGCGATCGCCGAGATCCCCGAAGCCGTGCGCGCCGACATCCGGGCGCTGCGGCCGATCTCGCTGATCAACCTGATGATCGGCGTGAAGCTCGACGAGCCGCTGCCGAACCTCAGCTGGATCTACCTGCCGTTCGCCGAGCAGGGACCGACCAATCGCGTCACCTACTTCAGCAACTACTCGCCGCACAACGCGCCGGCTGGCCACGGCTCGTTCCTGGCCGAAGTCACCCACCGCGGCGAACTGCGCCCCGACGCCGCCTGGCTGAAGGAGGTCGTCGGCGCACTCGGACGTGCCGGCATCCTGCGCCCCGAGCAGGTGGTGCTCAGCGAGTGGTGCAACAACGAATACGCCTACATCGACCAGGACCTGCACTTCCGCGACCGCATCGGCCGCGTGCGCAAATGGTTCGACGACAGCGGCTACCTGACGTTCGGGCGCTTTGGCCGCTACGAGTACCACAACAGCGACCAGTGCATTGGGCGGGCGATGCAGGTGCACGCGCACATCCGCCAGCTGGCCCAGTCGGGCGACCCGCAGCCGCTGCGCCTCAACTGACCGGCCAGCGATCCCTTAGGGGCCGCGCGCAGCACCTCCACCGGCCTCGCCGGCGCAGAATTATCGGCGGCGAACGGAACCTGGCGGCAGAGCCCCAGCGTCCAAGGGGCGTTCCGTGGGAACCATGCCTTCCTGCGGAGCTCTTTCCCGTTCTCCGAACCTGAGCCGCGAGCACTCGGACGCCGAGACGGCATCGCGAATCAGAGGGGTCTGTTCCGGGGCGAAAGCTCCAGGTGCAGCCGACCAGTCAGCGAGCTGGTCGGCACGTCTCGCGCTGGCGGCGACGGTTCGGAGGACGGGATCCATTCTCCCGCGGTGGTCGCGGTCCCATGCCGACCACCACCCGCATCGTCGAGGCTGACCTTCACGGGTCGGCCTCGATGTCTTTTCGGGGGCCTTATCGTGGACGGGATGGCCCGCGGAGCGCGGCCACCGGGGGTGACACGGCCATCGGGCCGGGAGGGCTGCGAGTCTCCGCAGGGCGGCCCCGGGTCTTTTTCCGGCCCCTCACCCCCGTCCGGTTGCCTGGAAGGTGCGGATCACTAGAGCCATCACCACCCCACGAAGGACGAAGGCAACGCCTTGGGCGGCGCGTGCCCCGACTTCGGAAGCCCTGGCTATTGCTTTGACCCCACCCAGCGATACGCTCCGCCGCACCCCTAAGTCGACGCGGCGGCAAGTCGACGCACGAGGCGCGGTCCAGAAGACCGGGGCATCCGCCGATGGTCGTCCTCCCCGGACAAGGCGTTCGATGCATACGACGAAGATCGATCCGGCGGCCGTTCGCTCCGATTGGGCAGCCCGAGGCTTCCGCGCCGATCTGTGGATCGACGCCCCCGCCCAAGTCTGGAACGACGTCGTGCACGACGTCGATCACCTGACGATGCTGCTCGAGGGCAACTGCCAGATCGAGATGGACGGCCGCGCCGTGCGGGTCGTGGCCGGCGACGAACTGATGATCCCGGCCGGTACGCGCCACACGGTGCGCAACGTCGGCGACGGCGCCGCTCGCTGGCTGCACGGCTTCCGCGACCGCTGACCGGCCCCGAGCCCGCGCACGCCACTCCACGCCATCACTCGCGCAGGGTCCACACGCCGCGCTGCCCAGGCGTCTCCTCGACCCCGATCGACAGCTCGTGCACCCGCAGCCGGGGCCAGGTCTCCCGCATCCGTTCGCGCAACGTGCGCCCGACCCAGGCCGCCAGGTTCTCGGCGCTCGAGTTGCCGATCGGCAGCACGATGATCTCGTCGGCGGGGATCAGGTAGTGGCGGTCGCGGTAGCGCACGTCGAAATGCTGGCCGGTGCGCGTGACACGCAGCTCGGGATGCTGGCCCGGCAGCAGCAGGTGCTCGTCGAGCTCGTCGCACAAGGCGCGCACGAACGGCTTGATCTCCTTGAAGTTGACCACCAGCCCGTGCTCGTCGAGGTCGGTGTGCAGCGTCACGTAGACCTTGTAGTTGTGGCCGTGCAGTCGCTCGGCCGAGCCGTCCGGGAAGATCAGGAAATGGGCGGCGCTGAACTTCAGGTAGTCCTTGTCGACCTCGATCGACCAGCTCTCGCGGGGTTCTGCCATGGGGCGGAGCACGATACCGCGCCGACGACGACGTTGCGCGCGGCGCCGGCCGCGGCTTTGCTCGCGGCATGGACCTGGCCGCTGTCCCCTGGCGCACCACCCGCTACCCCGGGGTCGCGATCCACTTCTACGCCAGCGACAAGGCCAGCGGCCGGGTGCTGGCGCTGATCCGCATGGAGCCCGGCTGCGGCTATCCGGAGCACCGGCACCATGGCGAAGAGCACGTGCTGGTGCTGCAGGGCGGCTACCGCGACGAACAGGGCGACCACCAGGCCGGCTCGTTCGTCGTCTACGAGGACCGCAGCGTGCACGCGCCGACGGCATTGCCCGGCAGCGAGGCCTGCGTGCTGCTGGCGCTGGCCCACGAGGGCATCCGGCTGCTCGGCGCCTGAAGGGAGTCGCGGCCGCGCCCACACGGCCCAGAAACGCCGCCGCGCGCGAGCCACCGGAGTGGCGTCGCGCGCGGCAGTGAGGCGAACGCAGTGAGGCAAACGCCGTGCAGCGAACCGCAGCGACGATCAGCCCTTGGCGTAGTCGGCCAGGACCTTCTCGGCGATGTTCGGCGGCACCGGCTCGTAGCTCGACGGCTCCATCGAGTAGGTGCCACGGCCCTGCGTCATCGAGCGCAGGCGCGTCGAGTACTGGAACATCTCGGAGAGCGGCACCTTGCCGGTCACGGCGCTGATGCCACCCGGCTTGCTCGTCATCTCCTCGACGATGCCGCGGCGGCTGCTGAGGTCGCCGATGACGTCGCCCGTCTTGTCCTCGGGCGCCTCGATCTCGATCTTCATGATCGGCTCGAGCAGGATCGAGTTGTTCTCCGACGCCAGGCGGAACGCGAGCACACCGGCCGTCTCGAACGCCATCGCGTTCGAGTCGACGTCGTGCGCCTGACCGTCGTAGAGCTCGGCGACGACCTTGCAGAACGGGAAGCCCAGGCGCCCACCGCCCTTCACCGCCGACAGGATGCCTTCCTCGACCGGCTTGATGTATTCACGCGGCACCGAGCCGCCCTTGACGCCGTCGATGAACTTCAACGTCTCGACCTC
>CANGSN010000125.1 GCA_947455805.1 Planctomycetota bacterium | reverse complement strand
GTGGGCCGGATACATGTGCGCCACCTTCTTGGTGATCGCCTCCTTGCAGCGATCGCTCTGGAACCACTTCGTCGCGGTCTCCTCGAGCGGCTTCAAGTGCTTCTGCGTGAACTCGGCGAACTCGTCCGCCTGCAGGCGCTCGCGCGCGATCCTGGCGTAGCCGCGCAGCTTCTCGCGGTACGGCAGGTCCTTCTTGGCGATCGCGTAGAACGGCTCGAAGTCGAGCGTCTTGCGCATCGGGCGCTTCGTCGCCGCGCAGAACACCGCCCACTTCAGGTTGCTCGTCACGTACCACGGCCAGTGGTAGTGGATCGAGTTGACCTGGTTGTCCGGGCACGGATTGGCGAAGTCGATCGGGAAGAACGTGCCGTCCTTGCGCAGGGCCTCGCAGCTGTTGAAGTCCCAGCCGAAGAAGGCGTTGATGGTGAGGCACGTGTCGGCCATCACCTGCTCCTCCTCCTTGCTGCAGAAGTCGCGCGCCGTCGTGTAGCGGCCGTGCAGCGGCTGGCTGGCGTCGTACTTCATGACGCGCACCTGCGGGCCGATGCCGACCGCGCGCACGAACAGGTCGAAGCCCGCCACGGCCTGCTGCACGTGCATCAGCCACTTCTCGCTGTTCTCGTAGCTGTCCCGCAACGCCTTCTCGTCGTCGATCTTGGTGACACCCTGCCAGCCGCCGCCGTCGTACGGCTTCATGAACAGCGGGTAGCCGATCTGCTCGCCGAGCTTGCCCAGGTCGAACAGGCGCGCGTAGCTGCGCAGCGTGAAGTCGAGGTCGGGCTTCGGCTCGTAGTTCTTCTGCGGCACCATCATCGTCGGCGGGATCGGCATGCCGAGCGACGTCATCGCGCAGTAGGTCGAGTGCTTCTCGTAACTCTGCACCGACCACGGGTTGTTGTAGACGTACAACCCGTCCATCAGGATGCCCTTCTTGATCCACTCGCGCTGCAGCGCCAGCCAGTGGGTCAGGCGGTCGACGACGACGTCGTACTTGCAGCCGGGCTGCAGCATGAACGGCTCGAGCGTGACGCGCTCGCACGCGAACCGGATGGCGTCCTTGCCGATCTTCAGGTCGAGCTTGGCGTCGGCGAGGATCTGTTCGAAGGCGAGCGGCCAACAGATGTCGGCGCCCAGCGAGAGTCCGATGTGGCGGGTGGCGGAAGGCATGGTCGGGTGGGCGGCGCACTATGCCGGCGCGGCGGTTCCGGAGCCAGCCGCACGCGGCGCCATCGGTCGGGCGCCGCCGCTGCGTCGACCGCGGCGGAGTGATTGCTCGCCGTCATTTTACGCCGTAAAATGACGGCGTCATGTCCCAGGCCTACGAGCGGATCGCCAGACTTCCGAGCCAGTCGTTCTTCCTGCTCGGTCCGCGTGGCACCGGCAAGAGCAGCTGGATCCGCCGCGCGCTGCCCGAAGCGCAGCGCTTCGACCTGCTCGACGAAGCGCTCTACCAGTCGCTGCTGGCGCGACCCGGCCTGCCCGCCGACGAGCTGCGGGCGGTGCCGACCGGATCGTGGGTCGTGCTCGACGAAATCCAGCGGCTGCCGAACCTGCTGAACGAGGTGCAGCGATTCATCGAGGACCGCCGCCTGAAGTTCGCCCTGCTCGGCTCCAGCGCCCGCAAGCTGAAGCGCGACGGCGCGAACCTGCTCGCCGGTCGGGCCCTGCGCCTCGAGATGCACCCGTTCCTACCGGCGGAACTCGGCTCCGACTTCGATCTCGATCGAGTGCTGGCCGAAGGTGCCGTGCCCGTCGTCTGGACGGCACCGTCGCGCAAGGACGCCCTCCAGGCCTACACCAGGCTCTACCTGCGCGAGGAGATCCAAGCCGAAGCGACCGTGCGCAACCTACCCGGCTTCGCCCGCTTTCTCGGGATCGCCGGCCTCTTCCACGGCCAGACCCTGAACGCCGCCGGCCTCGCCCGCGATGCCGGCGTGTCCCGCACGACGGTCCTCGGTTACCTCGACGTGCTCGAGGACACCTTGCTGGCGTTCCGGCTGCCGGCCTTCGAAGGCAAGCTGCGGGTCCGCGAACGCAAGCACCCCAAGTTCTACGTATTCGACCCCGGCATCGCGCGCGCTCTGCGCGGACCGGTGGATGTTCGTCCGGCCCGCGAGGAGATCGGTCCGCTGCTCGAGGGGTGGATCCTCGCGGTGATCCGCGCCTACGGACACCATCGCGAGCTGTTCGACGAGTGGGCCTACTGGTCGCCAGCCGAGGCGCGCACGACCGAAGTCGATCTCGTACTGCGCCGCGGCCGCGAGTACCTGGCGATCGAAGTCAAAGCCGGCCGCGCCGAGTCGGCGGACGACTTCGCCGGTCTGCGGGCGATCGCCGAGCTGAAGGGACTCCGGCGGCGGGTGCTGGTCTGCACGGCCGAACGCGCGCGCACGACCGCCGACGGCATCGAGGTGCTGCCGGTGGCACGATTCCTCACCGAGCTGCACGGCGATCGCTTGTGGCCGTGACGAGCACCTGCTGGCCACGACTCATCGCCGTGGCTCGCAGGCGACGACGACCATGCACGGCGACGACGCCGTATCGAGCCAGGCGAGCAACGCCACCACGTGCTCGCGGGCGAGCGCCACGCAACCGCTGGTCGGCTCGTCGGGCCCCTTCCACACGTGCAGGAAGATCGCGCTGCCGCGGCCGGGAACGACGGGGTCGACGTTCCAGCCGAGCACCGCGCCGAGCTCGTACTGGCCGTCGTCGCGGCGCATCGCCTCGGCGCTGACGGCCGGCTTGCCGTCGTTCGTCTGCCACGTGTTGTAGGCAGGCGACGCCGGATCGTCGATCCACCAGTCGCGCGCGGTGGCTTGCCGGTAGGCGAGCCCCGTCGTCGCGGTCGGCGCGTAGCCGAACGCCGGGCCGATCGGGTGAACGCCGGCAGGTGTGCCACCGTCCCCTTCGCGCTTCTGCGAAGCAGCGACCACGCCGCTGCGGCCGAGCACCGCCGGCCACACCGGCGTGGCGGCGCGCCAGTTGCCGTCGCGCCGCTCCCACGCCTGCAGTTGCGCCTTCGTCGGCGCGTCGCGGTGCGCCCGCACGACGAGCAGCTGCCGGCAAGCGGCAGGCGCGTTGGCGAGGGCGGGATCGGTCGTCATCGACGAACACGCGGCGGCGACGAGCACGCAGCCCAGGACCAGGGAACGCCCGCAGGAGACCATGGCGCCGCAGTCTGCCCGTTCGTCGGCGCGGCGTCGACCACGGCCTTCAACCGTCGTCGCGCGCGAAGACGCGCACCCAGTCGATCTCGAAGCGCTGCGGGAACACCGACTCGTCGACGCCCTGCTGGCCGCCCCAGCTGCCGCCGACGGCGAAGTTCAGCAGCAGGTAGAAGGCGCCGTCGAACGGCCACGACGAAGGCCCGGTGCCGTCGTTGACGACGGTGAAGGTGGGCGCACCGTCGAGCGTGAACACCATCGTGCGCGCATCCCAGGCGACGCCGTAGACGTGGAACGCGTCGCTGGCCGTGGCCAGCGGGATCCGCGTGCCGCGGCCGTTGCCGCGCAGGTGGTTCATGGCGTCGCTGTGCACGTTGGCGTGCACGACGCCGGGCTCGTGGCCGACGAACTCCATCACGTCGATCTCGCCGCAGCGCGGCCAGCCGACCGCCTCGAAGTCGCTGCCGAGCAGCCAGATCGCCGGCCACACGCCGCGGCCGCGCGGCAGCTTCGCGCGCACCTCGATGCGCGCGTGGCGGAACGCGGCGCGGCCCTTGGTGATCACGCTGGCGGCGGTGTAGGCGGCGCCAGCGAAGGCCTCGCGGTGCGCTTGCAGCACCAGCACGCCGTTCTCGACCCGCGCGTTGGCGGCGCGCGCCCGCGTGTAGTGCTGCAGCTCGCCGTTGCGCACGCGGCCTTCTTCGTAGTCCCAGCGCGCCGGGTCCGGCAGGCCGTCGCGGTCGAACTCGTCGGCGAACACCAGCCGCTCCGCCGGTGCCGGCGTCGCACAGCCGACCGCGATCAGCGCGACCGACAGCAGGCCGACGGCGATGCGGGCGTGCATCGTAAGCTCACTCGTAGACGAGCCATTGCGGCCCGGGGAACAGCCAGCTCAGCCCTTCGCGCAGCCGATCGCGCCAGTTCTCCCAGTTGTGGCCGTCGTTCGCTTCGCGGAAGCGCACCTGCATGCCGGTCTCCTGCAGCAGCGGCACCATCGAGCGGTTGTAGTAGATCAGCGACTCGTAGACGCCGCAGCTGAGGAACACCTGCTCGGCCGGCCGGCCCGGCGCCTTGCGGAACTCGTTGACGAACTTGACCACCGGATCGAACACCGGGCCGCGGTCGTGGTCGCCGATCTCGGTGAACACGAACGAGCCCGACTGCAGCAGCAGCTTGCCGAAGAAGCCGGGGTGCCGCCAGGCGGTCGACAGCGACGACACGGCGCCGAAGCTGGCGCCCATGACCGCGCGCGCCGACGGTTCGCGCACCAGCGGCAGGATCTGCTCCATCTGCGGCACCAGGTCCTGGACCAGGTAGTCCGCCTGCCGCGGATCGGCCGCGTACTCGCGCATGCGGTCGCTGGCCTGCGTCAGGATGGCGATCACCGGCGGGATCTCGAGCCGGTGGATCATGTTGTCGAGGATGGTCTGCAGGTTGGCGAACTGCAGGTAGTCGAAGCCGTCGTGCACGACCAGCAGCGGGTAGCGCCGCGTCTGCCGGAAGCGCGCCGGCCGGTAGACCTTGATCGGCCGCCAGTCGCCGTAGACCTTGCTGTCGACGTGGCGGTCCTCGATCGTGCCCTTGCGCGCCTCGGGGTCGTCGAGGCTCCACTCCGGCGGGCAGTAGCCTTCGCCGTAGACCACCGAATTGGCGCCGAACGGATCGCGCGCGGTGTGCTTGTTCAGCGGGTCGCGGATCAGCGTGCCACGCCCGTAGAGCGCGATGCCGATCTTGTACTCCATGCGCGACTTCGGCGGCAGGTCGAGCTGCAGCACCCAGGCATCGCTGTGGCGCAGCCGCCGGAACGGCAGCGAGCCCGGCAGGCCGTGGATCCAGTGGTTCAGCGTCACCTCCTGCGCCTCGCCGCGGAACAGGAACGTCACCGAGCGGCCGGCGACGTGCGGGAACTCGGTGCGCTCGACCAGTTCGGCCAGCGCGTGCGGACCGCGGGCGACCGCCTCCTCGATGCGTTCGACGACACTCACGCGCCCACCTCCTCGACCAGCCCGTCCTCGCTGAAGCGCCGCGTGCCCGGCATCGCCGACCAGCGCGAACCGTTCCAGTCGATGCGGCTGCCGTCGTCGAGCAGCACGCAGGCCGCCGGCGCGAAGCGGCGCGCGAACACGCGCACGTTGCGTTCGTCGTCGGCGAGCAGCCGCTTCTTCGCGTGCGGCAGCGCGACCAGGTCCGGCACCAGGCCGAAGCCCGCTTCCATGACCTCGGCGTGGGCGCTGCCCTGGGGCGGCGCGTCGTGGAACAGCACGATGCGCTCGCACAGCGCCATCGCCCCGGCCGACCAGGCGACCACCGGCCGGTCGCCGTAGAGACCGAACACGTCGAACAGGCGCAGCCGGTGCAGCAGCATGGCAATGTGCCCGCCGGCGACCAGCAGGCAGGCGCAGTCGGCGAGCCGCGCTTTGATCTCGCGCCGTTCGCGCTGCACGGCGGCGCGCTCGCCCGGACGCCAGCGCTGCTCGAACTCCTGGTGGATCTGCGCCACGCGTTCGACGTGCTGGCTGTCGACGCCCTGCAGCATCACCAGCGCGTCGTGGCGTTCGGCGTGCAGCCACAGGTCGTCGCCACCGCGGCGGAACAGCTCCTTGGTCGCGTCCATCGCGCCTTGCAGCCGCAACCGGTAGAGCTCCTGCACCTTGCGCAGCGTGTCGTGGCGCTGGCGCATCGCCGCCAGCAGCTCGCGGTCGCGTTCGAAGATGCGCTCGACGCGCGCCCAGACCTCGAGGTTCTGCACCGGGCGCCGCACGTGGTCGCGCAGCTCCTGGTCCTCGTTCTCGCGTTCCTCCCAGCCGGCGGTGACGACGGCCAGCGGGCGATCGTCGTCGCCGACGAGGCTCGCGACCGCCGGGCGCACGATCGGCAGGTGGCGTTGCGGGCCCAACAGGATCGCGGCGGACAGCATGGACGGGCGTCCATACCCGGCCCAGGACCACGAAGGAAGGGTGCGCCGTGCCTGCGCCCGGCGACGGTCGGCGAGGGCGCGCTAGCATCTGCCCCCTCGCCCCCACCTCCCAACCCCGCAACCAACCCCATGCAACTCCACTCGTCCCTGCTGTTGCTGGCGCTCGCGAGCTCGCTCGCGGCGCAGACCGGCACCATCCTCGGCATCGACGGTCGCCTGACCAACAACGCCAGCCCGAGCTACTTCGGCCGCCGCGGCGCCGCCCACCCGAACGGCGAGATCGCCATGGCCTGGTCGTACTCGATGTGCAACCCGGGCACGGTGCCGATCCAGTGGTCGGCGCCGATGAACCCGAACCACCCGATGTTCGCGATGATGGTCGTGCGGCAGCAGAACGGCCGCATGGAGCAGATCACCGACAACGCCACCACCTACGTGAAGCACGCGTTCGCGGCGGCCAACTCGGCGAGCACCTGCGGCGGCACCTGCCAGACGACCGGCACCGGCCTGCGCGTCAACTGCACCGACGTCTACGGCGCTGGCACCAACGCCAACCGCTTCTACCTCGCGCCGAGCGGCGAGATCGACCCGTGGACCGGCGTCTGGAACCCGGTCGGCTCCTACTTCGACCGCGGCGACCCCGACGTCGGCGCACCGGCGAACACCGACGGCGTGCGCAGCCTGACGTCGACGTCGGGCGGTTTCTCGACCGATCCGGTCAAGAACCGCGTGACGCTGCGCGAACAGGACCTGCTGGCCGGCGGCACCTACTACATGTGCTGCCACATCCTCGTGCGCGGCGAGGACGGCGACCTGCACTTCGACAACGTCGGCAGCCGCGAGTTCGTGCCGGCGTGGAACGGCTCGACGTGGTCGTTCACCAACCCGACGGCGCTGGTCAACGGCAGCGTGCTGAACCGCTGGACCGGGGCGACCGTGACCAACGGCCGCAACGGCGACGACGACGGCCACTTCGTCGTCGGCGTCGTGGTCACCGACCTCGGCGGTGGCCAGTGGCACTACGAGTACGCGGTCCAGAACTTCGACAACAACCGCGGCGGTGCCACGCTGCGCCTGCCGGTCAACCCGACCTCGTCGGTCACCAACCTGACCTTCCGCGACGTCGACCAGAACCCGCTGAACGACTGGACGGCGACCCGGCAGGGCGCCGAGCTGGTGTTCCAGGCGCCGGGCACCAACCCGCTGCTGTGGAACACGATCTTCAACTTCGGCTTCGACTGCGATCGCCCGCCGGCGAACGGCCCGGTGACGATCGACCAGGCGCTGATCGGCCCCGGTGCATTGGCGGTGAACGTCGCCACGCAGGTGCCGGCCGGCCTCGCCGCCACCACGGCGCTCGGTGCCGGCTGCGGCGCGCCCGCGCCGACGCTGACCGCCAACGGCCTGCCGGTGCTGCCGAGCCCGGGCTTCGGCTTCTTGCTCGGCACGCAGCCGAACGCTGCGGTGGTGCTGTTCGCGGCCAACGGCAGCAACAGCGCGGTCGACCTCGGCAACGGCTGCACGGCCTACGTCGACGGCAGCGCCGCGCTGCACGGCGGCTACCTCGCCGACGGCACCGGCCAGGCGCTGGCGGCGTTCCCGCTGCCGGCGTCGCCGAGCCTCGAAGGCGTCACGCTCGACTGGCAGGCGGTCGAAGTGCAGCCGGGCGGCCCGCTGTTCTCGGCGTTCGCGCTGAGCAACGGCCTGAAGATCCTGGTCGCGGTGCGCTGAGCCAGCTCGCCTGCCGGGCGACCTGGCTCAGCGTCCCC
>CANGSN010000124.1 GCA_947455805.1 Planctomycetota bacterium | reverse complement strand
GGCTGGTCCGCGTCACCGCATCCGCTCATCGTCGCGCCACCCGCGTGTAGTGCGCCTCGAACTCGTCGACGGCCGCTGCCAGCGTCTTCGGCGGGCGCACGGCTGCGCGGTAGCGCGCCACCCGCTGCGGCTCGTCGACGAGTCGTTGCAGGCGCCGCGCCAGGTCGGCGACGTCGCCCGGCGTGAACAGTTCGCCGTCGACTTCGTCGGCGACGACTTCCGCCAGACCTCCGAAGCGGCTG
Source organism: Planctomycetota bacterium (assembly GCA_947455805.1). Lineage (GTDB taxonomy): Bacteria > Planctomycetota > UBA1135 > UBA1135 > UBA2386 > UBA2386. The sequence goes on along the minus strand of CANGSN010000124.1, from coordinate 7,634 downwards.
GCGACGACCGGCAGGCCCGCTGCACGCGCCTCGAGCACGACGAACGGTGCGTTCTCCTGCCAGAGGCTCGGCACGACCAGCACGTCGATCTCGCCGAACACGCGCGCCATCTCGTCGCGGGTGAAGGGCGGCAGCGCGGTGATGCGCGGGTCCTGCGCGGCGGCGGCGAGCAGCGGTCCCGAGTAGTCGGGGAAGTCGCTGGCGCGCCCGCGCAGCACCGCCCGGCAGTCGCCGTGCACGCGCGCCATCGCCTGCACCAGCAGGTGCGGCGCTTTGTGTTCGGCGAAGGAGCCGAAGAAGCCGAACGTCAGCGGCCGCACGGTCGGCGGCGCGGCGGCGATCGCGGCCGTGTCGATGCCGTAGCCGTGCACGTGCACGCGATCGTGCGGCAGGCCGTTCTGCACGAACACGTCCGCGAGGAAGCGCGTCGGGGCGATCACCGCGTCGGCGGCGAGCAGGTGTTCGCGCAGGTAGCGGGGACGGTCGAGGAAGGTCGCGACGCGGCTCGCCACGTGGTGGTCTGGCTGCGAGCAGCCGTGGGTGGAGGCACGCAGCGCCAGCAACTCCGCGCCGGCGGGGTGGCGGTCCAGTTCGTCGGCGAGCTGGGGCGCGTGGCAGCGCAGGCAACCGCGGCCGCCGTCGGGTGGTCCGTCGCACGGGGTGCCGTCGGGGCGCGTCAGGATCACGCGCGGGCACAGGAACCAGAAGTCGGTCAGCGAGACGACGACCTTCTTGCCTTGCTGGCGCGCGGCGTCGAGCACGTCGGCACCGACGTGACGCAGATGGAACGCATGCACGACCTCGCTGTTCCGTTCGCGCAGGTGCGCGGCGAAGCGTTCCGCCATCAGCGGGTGGCGGTAGTCCATGCGCTGCCAGTCGCGCCCGAGTCGCCACCAGAACGTCGCGCGGCACACCGGCAGACCCTGCACCACCTCGCGCGACTCGCGCCACAGGCGGTCCTCCTCGTCGTGCCGCGGGTCGAGCGAGAACACGTCGACGTCGTGGCCACGCCGCTGCAGCTCCTTGCCGACCGCGAGTGCGTACGACTCGGTGCCGGTGAAGAAGTGCGGCGGGAACTGGTGGACGACGAGCGTGAGGCGCACTGGGAGAGGCGCAGCCTACTCGGCCACCGGGCCGCGTCGAAGTTCGGCGTGCCGCGGCTGCCTCGTTCGGCGATGCTGGGGCTCCGTTGCGATCGTGAACGACCATCCTCCCTGCGGGCGCGCCGTGCGTTTCGACCTCGCCGACCTCGGCGAGCAGGTCGAGGCGTTTTTGCAGCGTTGGCCGGGCGCGGTGGCGGATCGGCGGGCGCAGGTGTTCCGCGGCGGGCCAGGGGCGCGGTTGCGCGTGCCGTTGCTGGCGCCGCGTGTGCAGCCGGGCGAGCGCTTGCGCGACTACCTGGGGCGGTTGCCGGGGCCGGACGAGCGCTCGGTCCTGTTGCTGCTGCGCGCCGGGGCGATGGCGGTCGGCTACTGGGACGGCGACGACCTGATGCACCACAAGGCGGTGCGGCGCTACGTGGTCCGCGGGCACGGCAAGGCGCAGTCGCTGCATGCGAAGACCAAGGGCCGTTCGCGCTACGGTGCGCGCCTGCGGCTGCAGAACTGGAAGCTCCTGCTGGCCGAGACGAACGAGCGACTGGTCGACTACTGGCAGGAGTACGGCGCCCCCGAGCGCACGTTCGTCGCCGCCCCGGTGCGGGTGCTGGCCGATCTGGCTGCGGCCGAACCGGCGCCGCCGTGGGGCGACCCGGCCAACGTGCAGCGGGTGCCGATGCACGTGCACCGGCCGGACCACCAAGAGCTGCTGCGCGTGCGTTCTTGGTTGGCCCGCGGCCGGCTGGAGCTGCCTGCGGACGGAACGGGCCGGCGCGTCTGAGGCGGCGGTTTCCGGTGGAGGCCGCGGCATCGGAACCCCGGTGCCACCGGATCCTGCCCGCCGCCATCAGTCCTGCCGAGGGGCTTGCCGATGCGCAGGTGTCGCAAACCGCACCTGCATCGCCACGAGAGAGACGCCCATCATGGTTTCACGTCCGACGCCTTCTTCGATCCTGTTCCTAGCCGTCGCCGCGTCGCTCGCGGGCTGCGGCGGTGGCAGCAACGTCAGCAATGCCTCGCCGCGCGTCAGCGAGATCCCGCAGCAGTCGACCACCGGCGCCAGCGCGTTCACGCTGCAGCTCGGCGACTACCTGACCGATCGCGAAGGGGCGACGCTGACCTACGCGGTGACCTCGGGCGGTGGGGCGTTCGCCGGCAGCATCTACTCGAACACGTTCGACACGATGGGTGAGTACGAGGTCGGGTTCACGGTGACCGACGGCGACAAGACGTCGACCGGCACGATCCCGGTGCGGGTCACGCAGGGCCACTTCGCCGTCGTGCGCGAGGACAGCAGCGGCTTGCTGCTGCTCGACACGCGCACCGACGCGACCGTGCGCATCGCCGGCGCCACGTCGACGCCGAGCATCGGCGGCACGCTGGCCGACGGCCGCCTCGCCTACCAGCTCGCCGCCGGCACTGGCCAGCAGCTGTGGGTGTTCGACCCGCTGAAGCGCACCAACGTGCGCGTGGCTGCAGCCGCTGGTGGTTCGGCGACGTACCGCGCCAAGACCAGCGACGGCAAGATCGTCTACACCGCCGGCAGCGGCAACGAACTCGAGATCGGCGTCTACAACCCGACCACGGGCGTGCGCCGCGTGCTGTCGACCGCGGGCCTGTCGACGGTGACGGCGCTCGTCAACTCGGCGGACCTCGTGTTCTACGAGGTCTCCGTCAACGGCCAGGCCGACATCTACGCCTACGACGTGGCGGCCGACGAGAGCTTCGCCGTCGGCGAGGCCACGACCGACGAACAGCTGCTGCAGGCGCTGCCGAACGGCGGCGTGCTGTTCTCGCGCGTCGGCGCGTCGGGCGAGCAGGACCTGTTCTACTACAAGGTCAGCACCGGCCTCGTCGAGGTCGGCGCCGACCAGAGCGCGCTGGCGTCGCTGAACAAGGTGCTCGCCGGCGTCTCGACCGACAGCAAGGTCGTGTTCACCGCCGAAGGCTCGGGGACCCGCGCCGTGTGGGCATGGAATCCGGCGAACGGCACCTCGGTCGACCTCGGCAGCGCGGTGAGCGCTTCGGCCTGGAACACGGTCGTCGCCGTCGGTGCGGGCAACGAGGTCGCCTTCCAGAGCGCCGCCTTCGGCAACACGACCGAGAGCGACGCCTTCTTCTACGACCTCGACACGGCCACCGGCGCCACGCTGCGCAACAGCAGCGACCTGTCGACGGTGCTCGCCGTCAGCAGCGACGGCACGACCGGCTGGGCCTTCATCCGGCCGAGCGGCACGGCTTCGAGCATCCTGGCGGTGTCGATGGTCGCGTCGCCGGCGACGGTGACGTGGGCCGCGGGTGGGGCGACGTCGACGACGCTCGGCGTGCTCACCAACGGCGACGTCGTCGGGCAGCGCGCCGACGGCGGTGCGCTGGCGCTGTTCGACGTGTCGGCCGGCACCTGGGGCACGCCGATCACCGGCACCGGGCTGTTGTTCGAGGGCAACGGCCTCGACGCCGGCGACTTCGTCTACCGCCAGACGGTCAGCAGCCAGAGCGACCTGGCGATGTGGGACGCGTCGGGCGCGACCTCGGTGACGATCAGCGACACGGCCGGCAACGACGTGTTCCAGGCGAAGACCGCGGACGCGACGATCCTGTTCACGCGCGTGGTCAGTGGCAACACCAACGCCGACCTGTTCGTCTGGGACGGCACGACGGCGACGCGCCTGACCAACGCCGACGCCGCCGGGATCAAGCACGACCACAGCGTGCTCGGCCAGTACACCGGCGCGCGCTGAGCCTCGCGTCGCGAGCCGCCGCGGCTACTTCGCGGCGGGGGGCGCCGCCGGCCGCTCGAGCTGCAGCGGGCGCACCCACAGGTTGCGGAAGCGCACCGGGTCGCCGTGGTCCTGCAGTCGGATCGGGCCCTTGTCGCCGTGGCGGTCGTACTTGGCCACGGCGCGGTGCGCGGTGGCGCCGAGCAACGCTTCGTCGAGCTGCACGACGATTCCGTTGTGCACGACGGTGACGCGCGCCGGCTGCTGCACGGCCCCGTCGGCGCCGAAGCGGGGCGCGCGGAAGTAGATGTCGTACGTCTGCCACTCGCCCGGCTTGCGGCTCGCGTTCAAGAGCGGCGGCTTCTGTCCGTAGAGCGCCGCCGCCTGGCCGTCGGCGTAGGTCGGGTTCTCGAACGAGTCGAGCACCTGGATCTCGTAGCGCCCGAAGAAGAACACGCCGCTGTTGCCGCGGCCCTGCGAGTCGCCCTTCGTCGGCGACGGCGCGCTCCACTCGACGTGCAGCTGGCAGTCGCCGAACTCGGCCACCGTCTCGATGTCGCCGGTGCCGTTCACGATCATGGCGCCATCCTGCAGCAGCCACTTCGCGGCGCCCCCGTTGCCGCGGAACGCCGCGAGCGACTTGCCGTCGAACAGCACGATCGCGTCGCTCGGGGCCGGCACCGGCTCACCGGCGGGCGGCGGCGTCACCACCGGCGGGCGCGGGCGGTCGGCATCGTGCACGCGCCAGCCGTCGGGCAGACGCGGCGTGTCGCGGTAGCCCGGCGGGTCCTGCGGCAGGTAGGAGACGGCAGTCGCCGCAGTGAGCAGCGCAGCCACGATCGGGAGCACGGGCGTCGGCATCGTCGGTTCTCGGTTCGCGACGATGGCGTGGTGCGCGGCCGGTTGCCAGTGCCCGGCCGAGAAGCCAGCCGCTTCGTTCACGGTGCCAGGGCGAACTGCTCCATCGCATCGTCGGCGAACGGGTCGATCGGCGATCCGTGCTGCAGCACCGCACGCGCGCGGCGCGAGATCGTGTCGAGCCGGCGGCGGAAGTCGCGCGGCGCCAAGCCGCAGCTGCGTGCGGCGGCGCGGGTGCCGTTGCAGGTGACGGCAGCCTGCAGCACCGGCTTCAGGTGCGGGTCCAGGTGGTCGCCGAGGTGCTCGCGCACGAAGGCGACACCGGGCCTGGGTTGCCGGTAGGGCGCTTGGTTGGCGTCGATCTCGTCGAGGTCGGCCGAGTGGGTGCGCGACCAGTCCGAGCGCAGCAGCGCACAGGCGCTGCGGTAGGCGACGCGGCGCACCCACGCCTTCGGGTGGTCTGGGCCGGTGCCCTGCAGGGTCGCCAGCAGCAGCAGGTGTACGGCGCGTTCGCCGGCCTCTTCGACCAGCAGGCGCCTCCGCAAGACGCGCGCGGCGGACCGGTATGCGATGGGGAGAAGCTCATCGGTGGCCAGGGTCGTCCGTCCGAGGCTGGAAACTTGACGTTCAGTCATGACTACAGGGGCGTCTACATGACCAATCGGCAAGTTTCCAGAGTGGAAAGTCGCCAAGGGGTGCGAAGGTGCCGTGTGCCGGATTTGCATGCGACCTGCCAGTGCCATCGGCGACTTTCGCAAGGGCTGGCCACCTGCGAAGATACCTGCGTAGAGCCCAGCGACCCACGCGCCGAGCCCACGTGACGGAACAACCAGAAGAAATCGCCGCCCCTCGCCCGCTTGCCATGCATCTCGCGGCCCGGCTGCGGGAGCTGCGCGCGCGTCGCGGGTTCACCCAGGACCACGTCGCCAAGCGTCTCGGCTGCCACGAGTCGGCGGTGTCGCGCTGGGAGAGCGGAAGTCGCTTTCCGACCGGCGAAGATCTGGTCGCGCTCGCCGACCTGTTCGAAGTCAGCACCGACGACCTGCTCGGCCGCGTCAAGCAGTTCGCGGCGGCGGGCTCGGCGCTGGTCGACATGCGGCTGCTCGAGCGCCTCGCCGCCGCGAGCACGGCGGACGAGTTCGACAAGCTGGTGACCGGCAACGAGGACCAAGCCATCTGGCTGCCGGTGCCCGAGGGCGCCGTGATCATCCCGGTCGCCGAGGCGATGCGCCTCACCCGCAAGGTCGCCGAGAAGCACAAGACCAGCCGTTTCGCCGACCGGCTGTTCCGCCCGCGCAGTTGAGGGGAGCGGGAGGTCAGCCGCGGACCGACAAGCGCTGGCAGACCGCTGCGGTGAACTCCGCGGTGTTCCGCTTGCCGCCCAGGTCGCGCGTCGATTCGCCGGCGGCGATCGCACCGCGCACCGCGTCGTCGACGACCGAACCGAGGCCGCGGAAGCCCGAGTGGGTCAGCAACATCGCGAACGCGAGCAGCGACGCCGACGGGTTGCAAATGCCCTTGCCGGCGATGTCCGGCGCGGTGCCGCCCGCCGGATCGAACATCGCCAGCGCGACGTCGCCGCGTTCGTCGAACGAGTAGTTGGCGCTGGCACCGAGACCCAGGCTGCCGATCATCCCGCACGCCATGTCCGACAGGAAGTCGCCGTACTCGTTCGGCGTGACGATGACGCGGTAGGCCTCGGGCTTCAGGATCAGCTTGTAGAGCAGCGAGTCGAACAGCTCGCTGTGGTGCGGCACCTCGGGGAAGTCGCGGGCGACGTTCTGCACGACCTCCTCGAACAGCCCGTCGGTCGCCCGCTGGATCGTGTACTTGCTGGTGCTGCAGACGCCGCTCGACAGCCGGCGCGCCAGCCGGAACGCGTAGAGCGCGGCCTCGCGCGACGGCCGGCGTTCGATGACGCGGATCGACACGGCGACGTCGTCGCCGATGCGGCGACCCGGGTCCTCGTAGGTGCCGCCGACGGCGATGCGCACGATGTGCAGGTCGATCTTGCCGTCGTGGCGCGTCTTGACGCCGGGCAGCGTCGCCACCGGACGGTGGATCACCGAGAAGTTGCTGCGCTCGCGCAGCACCTTGTTCGGGCTCTCCTTCTCGGTCACGGTCGGGTGCTTCAGGGCGACCTTGTGCGTGCGGAAGGCCTCCATCGCGGCGTCGTAGCAGGCGTTCGCGTTCTTGCGCCGCGACTCGAGCGTCAGGTCGACCGGATGGAACTGCACCGAGATCGGCAGCGCCTTGGCCAGCTCGTGCACGCTGGCGGACAGTTCGGAGGAGATGCCGTCGCCGTGGAATTCGGCGACGTGGAGCGTTTCGCGGTCGGGCATCGGAGTCGGAGCGGAGATCGGGGCGAAGAGGCTACGCGCAGCGGTGGCTCGCGCGATGGGCCCGTAGGCCCCCATTCCATCGACAACGGCCCGGCGTCACGATGCAGCGGTGACGAACGCGCGATGGATGCGGGCCCTGCACGCGGGTGCACCGTGGTCGCTCGCCGCCTACCTCGGGCTCGGGCTGCTGCTGCGTTTGCCGGCGGTGCTCTGCGCCGACGGCTTCGACTTCCCGGACCAGCAGTTCCAGTACGTCGATCCGGCGTGGCACCTGGCCACCGGCGGCGCCTGGCACGAGCCGTGGGAGTACCGCGACGGCATGCGCAGCTGGGTCTACCCGTGGCTCTTGTCGTGGGTCTTCCGTGGCCTCGGTGCGCTCGGCGCCGACGAACCGATGGCGACGATGCGCGCTGTGCGGGCCGTGCACGCCGTGTTCTCGCTGTTGCCGCTGGCCGTGTTCTGGCTGGCGATCGTGCGCTGGCGTCCCGTCGCGACACCGCGCCTGCCGCTGCTGCTGTTCGCCGCCGCCGGCCTGCTCGTCGTCGGCGTGCAGCCGTCGGGGCCGTCGTTCGCGGCGACGCTGGCGGTCGCGGCCGGGCTCGCCGTCACCGGACCGG
>CANGSN010000123.1 GCA_947455805.1 Planctomycetota bacterium | reverse complement strand
TCGGCGAGCGCCACGTCCCACAGCGCCACCGGCGTCGCCGAGCGCGCGGGACCGCTCTGGCCAGCGAACGTGCCGGCGATCACGCGCACGCGGCCCGCACCGTCCGGCAGCATGACCGTCGGCGTCGCCGCGGCGCGCACGTCCTGGTAGTGCGGCGGCGAGCGCTTGGCCCTCGCCGGCAGGTTGACCCACAGCTGCACCATCTCCAAAGCACCGCCGGTCCGCGTGAACGCTTCGCTGTGGAACTCCTCGTGCACGACGCCGTTCGCCGCCGTCATCCATTGCACGTCGCCGGGGCCGATGGTGCCGCCGTGGCCGGCCGAGTCGCGGTGGGCGAGTTCGCCGGCGAACACGATCGTCACCGTGCTGAAGCCGCGGTGCGGATGCGGGCCGACGCCGCGCGGCGTCGTTGCCGGTGCGAAGTGCTGCGGGGCCGCGTAGTCGAGCAGCAGGAACGGGCTGAGCGTCGGGCCGTCGCCGTACGAGAACAGCGTGCGCACCGGGAAGCCGTCGCCGACCCAGTGGCCCTGGGACGCGCGGCGCAGCAGGGGAGCCGTCATGGGGCGGGATGTAGGCGCCGCGGCGCCGGGTCGCAATGACGGCGAGGCGCGGCTTGCGTTCAGCGGATGCGGAACGCGACGCCGTTGCTGAACGACAGCCCGCCGGCGACCGGCTCGAGGGCGACGTGCTGCGCGTAGAAGCGGCCGCCGGCGAAGAACGGCGGCAGCACGAAGCCGAACGACAGCGTGGCCGGGCCCGTGGCGGTGGCGACGCCGGGGAACAGACCGTCGGCGCTGGTGCAGAGCGTGCAGCCGCTGGTGCCGAGTGCGGGGTCGAGACCGAACGGCAGCGGGATGCCGAGGTAGCTCTGCGCGTCGAGGCCGAGGATCAAGGCGCCGAGCGTGCCGGCGCCGTGGTTGGTCGACGCCAGCGTCACCGGCGTGCCGGCGCGGAACGCACCGCTGCCGACCAGCGTCGTCGGGCCGAACGCGCCGTTGCAGGCGGTGCCGAAGGCGCGGCCGTAGCCGGACGCACCGCCGCCGACGACGGCGATGCCGTTGACGTTGCCGAAGGGCTGCGTGTTGTCGACCTGGAACACCGGCGCCCCGCCCGCGCGCGGCACGCGGTAGACAGAGCCGGTGCCGCCGCCGACGACGAGGTCGCCGTTCTGGTCGAGGTCGAGTGCGTTCGGTCCGGGCACGGCGAACGGCGGGCTGACGTCGCTGATGGTGCCGTTGCCGGCGATGCGCAGCACGCGGCTCACGGTCAGCACCGTCGCCAGCACGTCGCCGTTCTGCGGATCGATCTGCAGGCCGGTGACGAAGCCGCCGAGGTTCGTCGCCAGCGGCACCGCCGGGCCCGTGCCGCCGCGCAACCGATCCATGCCGCCGTCGCCGCCGCAGACGATGTCGCCGGTGAACGGATCGACGACGCTGGCGCCGAGGTCCGGGCCCCACGGCTGCGCGCCGGTGGTGATCGGCGTCACCGTGCCGGTCGCCGGGTCGAGGCGATGCAGCTGGGCGGTGCCGCATCAAGCCTCGATTGTCGATGCCTCGCCTTGTCGGGTTGCTGTCGTTTGCCGTTGGCCCGCTCGGCATTCGCCTTGCCGCAACAAGGACCATGGTTTGGCCACTGCCGTGGGCGCAAGACGGCAATTTCGCGGCGGAGACGGGAAAACTGGTGTGGCTGCAATGTGGCATCGGGCCTTGCACCCGGGTGTGCGTGGTATAGAGAGAGCCTCCCCATCGAGGGGATCGGCCTCTCGATCTCTCCCTGTCCGTCTGCAGCTTGGAGTCCCATGCTCACTCGTTTGTCCTCCCAGCGCGTCTGCGCGCTCGCGGTCCTCGCGTCCCTCGCCGGCGCGGTCAATGCCCAGTCCTTCTTCGAAGGCTTCGAACCCGGCCCGGTCACCCCAGGCGTCGCAGCGATTCCGGCCAGCTGGACGTCGGTCAACAACAGTGTTGGCGGCCCCGGCACCAATCCGAACTGGCAGGTGCGCAATGACGGCATCGTGTTCCCCGCCTTCGGCGGCGCCACCTACGCCTTCGCCAACTTCAACTCGTCCACCGGCTCGAACGACATCAGCAACTACCTGATCTCGCCGCTGGTGACGTTCAACAATGGCGACACGATCAGCTTCTACACGCGCGGCCCGTCGACGTCGAACTACCCGGATCGCATGGAGCTCGTGCTGAACACGACCGGCTCCACGCTGCCGGCCGACTTCACGACCGTGCTGCTGACGGTCAACCCGACGCTCGCGCTCGGTGGCTACCCGAACACGTGGACGCAGTTCACGGCGACCGTCTCGGGCCTCAGTGGTCCGACCGTGGGCCGCTTCGCGTTCCACTACAACCCGACCGCCGGTGGTCCTGCTGGCCTGAACTCCGACTACATCGGCATCGACGACGTGACCTACACGGCGGTCGGCGGCGGCAGCCTGGCGACCAACACGACGCTCGGCACCGGCTGTGGCCCGTCGCCGTTCAACTCGTTCTACCAGCTGTTCGCCGATGCGGCGGCCGCTTCGACGGCTCTGCAGGGCAACGCGCTGCAGCTGGTCGCGACGCCGAACGGCTACATCGGCAACTGGATCCCGGGTGGCGGCGTGCCGCTGTTCGTGACGCCGGTGGCGCCGACCACGCTCGCGGTCGGTGACGACGGCGACGTGCTGGTGACCCCGACCAGCCCGCTGTCGACGCCCTACGGCCCGCAGGCGGCGCTGCGCGTCAGCGGCAACGGCATCATCGGCTTCGGCGCCCTCGCCCAGAACTACCCGGGCACGAACTCGTTCACGCCGACGGCGAACGGCTTCCTCAACAGCACCAATGGCGGCATCTACGCCTGGCACGACTACAACTCGGCCGAGGGCGGCAGCGGCCCGGTGCTGAGCGAAGAGATCGGCGGTGTGCTCTACATCACGTTCAACGGCGTCGAGAACTACTCGACCCCGGTCGCCGCGAACCCGAGCACGCTGCAGTTCCAGCTCGACCTGGCCAGCGGCAACGTGATCATCGCCTGGACGGTGGTCGACGCGAACACCACGAGCACGTTCGGCTCGGCCCACCTGGTCGGCGTGAGCGCGCCGGGTGCGTCGGCGGACCCGAGCTCGATCGACCTGTCGACTGCCTCGCTCCTCACGGTCAACCCTGAGGGTCCGATGTCGCTCGCTGGCGTCAACACGCCAGTCCAGGGCGTTGGCCCGCAGAGCTGGAACCTCAACGCGACCAACCTGCCGGTCGGCATCGGCGTCGACATCATCGGTCTGGTCGATCCGGGCATCACCGACCTGAGCCTGTTCGGTCTCGGCCAGGCGGGCTGCCAGCTGCGCGCCACGCTCGACGTCACCGGCGCCTTCCTGGCCGGCGGCTCGCACCCGTGGTCGGTCCCGCTCCCGGGCGGCGCGCCGTCGCTCAGCGGTGTCCAGCTGTTCGTCCAGACGGCGGTCCTCGACTTCACGGTCAACCTCGCGAACACGCTGACCACGAACGGCGTCCGCGGCACGATCGGCACGTTCTGATCGCCGGATTGCATGCGTGCCCCTCTGGGCGCGAGCAGCGGCCATGACGACCTCGCGGTCGTCATGGCCGTTTGCGTTGGTGGGGGAAGCGCCGCGGCTCTCGGGACTCGTCGCGCCGGAGGGCGCTCTGCTTGCGTGCGACCCGGCCACTCGCCACGCTTGTCCCCATGATCGAGTACCGCGCGCCCCGTGGCAAGCAGCTGACCTGCGCCGATTGGACGATCGAAGCCGCCTACCGCATGGTCCAGAACAACCTGGACCGCGACGTCGCCGAGGACCCCGAACGCCTGATCGTCTACGGCGGGCTCGGCAAGGCGGCGCGCAACCCCGAGGCGCTGCAGAAGATCCTGGCGACGCTGCGCCGCCTGCGACCGGACCAGACCATGCTCGTGCAGTCGGGCAAGTGCGTCGGCGTCTTCGACACGCATCCCGATGCGCCGCGCGTGCTGCTGGCCAACAGCAACCTGGTCGGCAACTGGGCGAACTGGGACGAGTTCCGCCGCCTCGACAAGCTCGGACTGATCATGTACGGCCAGATGACGGCCGGCAGTTGGATCTACATCGGCACGCAGGGCATCGTGCAGGGGACCTACGAGACCTTCGTCGCCGCCGGCAGGAAGCACTACGGCAGCGACCTGAAGGGGCGCCTCGTCGTCACCGCCGGCCTCGGCGGCATGGGTGGTGCCCAGCCGTTGGCGATCACGATGGCGGGCGGCGTCTGCCTCGCCTGCGACGTCGAGGGCTGGCGCATCGACAAGCGCCTCGAGACGAAGTACCTCGACCAGCGCATCGACGATCCGAAGCTGGCGTTCCAGGTGGCGCTCGAGAAGAAGGCGAAGGGCGAGGCGTGGTCGATCGGTGTGCGCTGCAACGCCACCGAGCTGCTCACCATGATCCGCGACAGCGGCGTCGTGCCGGACATGTTGACCGACCAGACGTCGGCGCACGACATGCTCGTCGGCTACGTGCCGGACGGCATGACCGTCGAGAAGGCGAAGGAACTGCGCGAGCGCGACCCGAAGGCCTACCTCGAGCAGGCCTACCGCACCGTCGCCAAGCACGTGGCGCTGATGCTCGACCTGCAGGAGCGCGGCGCGATCACGTTCGACTACGGCAACAACATCCGCACCGAGGCGCGCGACCACGGCATCGCCGAGGCGTTCCGCATCAAGGGCTTCATCCCGGAGTACATCCGCCCGCTGTTCTGCGAAGGCCGCGGCCCGTTCCGCTGGGTCGCGCTGTCGGGCAACCCGGCCGACATCGCGCGCACCGACCGGCTGGCGCTCGAGATGTTCGGCGACAACCCGGCGATCCGTTCGTGGATCGAGAAGGCGAGCAAGAAGATCGCGTTCCAGGGCCTGCCGGCGCGCATCCTGTGGCTCGGCTACGGCGAGCGTGCGCGCTTCGGCCTCGCCGTCAACGAACTGGTGGCGAAGGGCGAACTCGAGGCGCCGGTGGTGTTCGGCCGCGACCACCTCGACTGCGGCTCCGTGGCGTCGCCGTACCGCGAGACCGAGGCGATGCTCGACGGCAGCGACGCGATCGCCGACTGGCCGCTGCTGAACGCGATGCTGAACGTGGCGTCGGGGGCGACCTGGGTGTCGCTGCACCACGGCGGCGGAGTCGGCATGGGCAAGTCGATCCACAGCGGCCAGGTGACCGTCGCCGATGGTACGCCGGCCGCGGCGGCGCGCATCCGGCGCGTGCTGACGTGCGACCCGGGCACCGGCGTCATGCGCCACGCCGACGCCGGCTACCCGGCGGCCAGTGCGTTCGCCAAGCGCGCCGGCGTCGACCTCGGCGGCTGAAGCCTGCGTCGCGCGTCGCGCGCCGTCACGAAGTTCGTTCGCCGACGGTGGCGCGCCTTCGCGCGCGCGCTAGCATGCGGCACGTCGTCGAGCGGTCATCTCGACGGCAACGTCATCTCGACGGTAGCGGTGTGGCGGGTGCCCCTGGTCCGGGTCGCGCGCGCATGCCGGGCGGTGGCTGTCAATCCCAGCTGCTGGAGGGTTCCATGAAGCAGAACGAGCGTTTGTTGGTCTACGCGGTCACAGGTTTCCTGGCGCTGATCCTGCTGGTCGCGGTCGTCTTCGGCCGCGCGCCGGAGAACAAGTCGGCGGTCAAGACCGGCGGCACGGTGCAGGAGCTGAAAGAGGTCGTGCCGAGCATCGGCGCGGCGAACGTGCCCGCGGGGAACGCCAGTGCTGCTCCCGTTGGCGGCGTGGCGGGCACTGGGCAACCTGCTGGCAACTCGGGCCTGCCGGCTCCGGGCCAATTGGTGCCGGAGCAGCCGCTGGTGGCGCAGGCGAAGCCGATGGTCGCCGCCGACCTGGTGGCGCAGTCGCTCGGCCTGTCGCGCCGCGACCGCAACGTGCGCTTCGTGCGCGCCAAGTCGGGCGACTCGCTCGACACGCTGGTCCGCCGCTGGTGCGGCGCCCGCGATCCGTTCCTCGCCGAGGCGCAGAGCCTGAACGAGGATCTGGTCGTCCTCCGCGTCGGCCAGGAAGTGGCGCTGCCGTGGGTCGAGGACGAAGTGCTCGCCGCCGGCCTCGAGCAGCAGAAGCCGAAGACCGTGCTGGTCGACGACTCGGTCGACCTCGCGCGCCTGGCCGCCGAAGCCAGCGCGCGCCGCAACGGCGGTGTGTCGGCTGCAGGGGCGGCTGGTAGCGCGACGGCTGGCAGCGCGACGGTTGGCAATCCGATCGGCGGTGGTCCGATCGGCGGTGGTCCGATCGGCGGTGGTCCGATCGCCGGCAATCCGATCGCCGGTGGTCCGATTGGCGGTGGACTGTCGTCGTCGGCGGCGAGGGTGGCGACCACGACCTACGTGGTCAAGAAGGGCGACGCCTTGTGGCGCATCGCCGAGCGCACCTACGGTCGCAAGAACGCGGACCGCATGGTCGGCGAGATCAAGGCGCTCAACCCGGGCCTGTCAGCCGAGAGCTTGCGCGAAGGCCAGAAGATCCAGTTGCCGAAGGCCGAGGCGCCGAAGACGGACGTCGCCTCGACGCCGACGAAGCCCTGATGGCGAGGCAGGCGCTGTTGGCGAGGCGGGCGCTGTTGGCGAGGCAGGCCTGATCGCCAGACAGCCTGCCAAAGCTCGGGCGCCCGCGTTGGTCGGCTCGCGCCGGCCTCACTTCAGGCCGTAGCGCTCGAGCTTCTTGTAGAGGTTGCTACGCTGAAGGTCGATGTTCTCGGCGGTGCGCTTGATGTTGCCGCCGAACTCCAGCAGCTTGCGCCGCAGGAACTCCTTCTCGGTCGCGGCGCGGAAGTCCTCGATGCGCGCGAAGCCGAACCAGTCGGTCTGGCCGCTGTCGCCCCGCGCTGGCACCGGGGTCGCGACCGCCTGCAGGTCCTGCACGCTGACCTCGGGCCCTTCCGCCAGAACCGCGGCGCCTTCGAGCACGTTGCGCAGCTGGCGCACGTTGCCGGGCCACGGTTGCGCCGTGAGCCAGCCGAGCGTCGCGTTGGCGAGCTTGCGCGGCGGCAGGCCGTTGCGCGCCGTCGCCGCGGCCAGGAAGTGCTGCGCCAGCAGCGGCACGTCGTCGCTGCGCTCGCGCAGCGCCGGCAGGTGGATGCGCACGACGTGCAGCCGGTAGTAGAGGTCCTCGCGGAAGGTCTTGGCGGCGACCATCTGCTCGAGGTCCTGGTTGGTGGCGGCGAGCACGCGCACGTCGACCGGCAGCTGCGTGCTGCCACCGAGGCGCTGCACCGTGCGCTCCTGCAGCGCGCGCAGCAGCTTCGCTTGCATCGGCAGCGGCATGTCGCCGACCTCGTCGAGGAACAGCGTGCCGCCGTTCGCCTGCTCGAACGCTCCCGCGCGTGCGCTGGCGGCGCCGGAGAAGGCGCCCTTGTCGTGGCCGAACAGCTCGCTCTCGACCAGGTCCGCCGGGATGGCCGCGCAGTTCAGCGCCAGGAACGGCCCGTCGGCGCGCCGGCTCTGCGAGTGCACCTGGCGCGCGACCAGCTCCTTGCCGGTGCCGTTCTCGCCGGTGATCAGCACGGCGACGTCGGTGGGGGCGACCTTGGCGATCGTCGTGCGCACCGCCGCGATCGGCGAACTCTGGCCGAGCAGCGCGTGTTCGGCGGCCAGCGACGCGCGCAGCCGGGCGTTCTCGTGCAGCAGCTGGGCGGCGCGCAGCGCGTTCTTGAGCGACAGCAGCAGGCGGTCGTTGGCGAACGGCTTCTGCAGGAAGTCGTAGGCGCCGCTGCGCACCGCCAGCACGGCGGTGTCGCGGTCGCCGTGGCCGCTGATCATGACCCCCGGCAGTTCCGGCCGCGCCGCCTTGATGCGCTGCAGCACTTCGAGCCCGTCGAGGCCCGGCAGCTTGACGTCGAGCAGCACCAGGTCGACATCGGGCGCTGCGGCAAGGTCGACCGCGCTCGGGCCG
>CANGSN010000122.1 GCA_947455805.1 Planctomycetota bacterium | reverse complement strand
GGCCAGCAGCACGCCAGCGGCTGCCGCCGCGCCGGTCAGGGCGTAGCGCAGCTTGGTCAGCGTCGGCACCTGCTCGCGGAACACCGCCTCGGGCGTGCCTTCCCCGGCGCGGATGCGTTCCCACAGCTCCTCGCGGAAGCCGGGGCTGACGCGCGGCTGCTGCAGCTGCAGCGTCAGCCGTTGCGCGGCCTGCAGTTCGGCCCAGAACTGGCCGCACGCCGCGCAGGTCTCGGCGTGCTGCATGACGACCGTGCGGCGACCGGACGGCAGGCGGCCGTCCAGGCACTGCGACAACTCGTACCGGCACGTGGTGCAGTTCATCGATGCTCAGACCTTGATCAGACGGCTGACGAGGGACTTGAAGCGCTGGCGGGCGCGGAACAGGCGGGTCGAGACGGTCTTGACCGGACAGCCCATCACGGCGGCAGCGTCCTCGTAGCTGAGCCCTTCGACTTCGCACAGGAGGAAGGCCTCCCGGAACTTCAGCGGCAGTTCGCCGATCGCCTTCTCGATCGCGGCGTTCGCCTCCTGCGACTCGATCACCTCGTCGGGGCGCACGCTGCGCAGGTCCGACGGCGTGAACGGTTGGTCCTCGTCCTTCTGCAGGTCGCGGAACAGGCTCAGCTTGAACTTGCGGCGCCGCAGCTGGTCCAGGCACAGGTTGCGCGCGACGCGGAACAGCCAGGGCCGGAAGGCCGCGGTCGGCACCTGGTTGAGGTGGCGGTAGAGAGCCAGGAAGGAGTCCTGCGCCACGTCCTCGGCGGCGATCGAGTCGCCGAGCAGACGGGTGGCGTAGGCCTTGAGGCTGTCGGCGTGCTCGGCCAGGGCGCGATGGTAGGCCACCATCGTCACCGGGTCGGGTTGGAAGTCCTGGCTCGGCTGTGCCATCTGCGGTCGGGAGGGTATCGGCGCCTGGTACCGCTCCGCATGGGGCAGAGCGGGGCGGCAAACGGATCAGGTGCGAGGAAACTCCGGCTGGACGGCGACGGTTGCCAGGGGCAATGTCTGCTCCGAGCATGACCGCCGATGCCATGGTCCGAACGTGCCGCCCCCGCTCGGCCCTGCTCCGTCCCGGAATGGCCCTCGCCGCCGGTCTGCTGGCGCTCCTGGGCAGCTGCAGCCATCGCTCGGTCGCCGAGTTCGCCCAGCAGGTGGCCGAGGTCCCCGGCAAGACCGCGATCCGGATCGAGGTCGAGAACGGAACCATCGGCGTGGCGGCGAGTTCGGATCGTTCGATCCATATCGGTGGCGGTGTCCGCCGGGCCGCGGATTCGGCCGAGATGCTGGCGCGCCTCGAGGCCGTGCCGCTGACGTTCCGCACGGTCGAGGACCCAAAGCGCCCGGAGCTGCTGGTGCTGCGCAGCCCGGCACTGCCCGAGGGGGCGTCCGGCATCCTCGGGCTCGAGCTCGGCGTGCACCTTCCCGCGGACCTGCCGCTCGAGATCGTCATCACGGGCAGCGGCCACGTCACCCTGGGTGACCGCAAGGCACCAAGCCAGGTGCGCACCGGACGCGGCGACCTGCGGTTCGAGAACTGCGCGGGTGGGGTCGTCGCCAAGACCGGCAGCGGCAACGTCATCGCCTTCGGTCATCGCGGCGACGTCGACCTGCAGACCAACCTCGGCGACATGCAGGTGTTCGTGCGCGAGCCGGGCAGCAAGGTCCGCCTGATCACCGGCCAGGGCACCGTGCAGTGCTACCTGCCGACGGCGGCGCAGTTCGAGGTCGACGCCCGCGTGGAGAAGGGCAAGATCGGCAACAGCTTCGGCCTGACCGCGGAGAGGGTCCAGGAGTTCGGGGCGGTCCTGGTCGGCACCGTCGGCAGCGGTGCCACCAAGGTGATCCTGCGCAGCGGCTCCGGCCACATCGCCCTGTCGGCGAAGGACGAGCCTTAGCCCTGCCCGGTGCTATGGGCGGGACAGCGTCCGCGGCGCCCAAAAGCTGCCAAGGAGAGTTTGGAGGGCAGGTTACACGCGCTGTGCCTGAGGCTAGCCAGACCGGCCCCATAACGCTGTTTCGGCGCGACGTGGAAATGTCGGCAAGAACCTCACGTCTTGCGACAGATCCCGTAGCAGCCTCACGGCGTTTTCGGCCACATGTCCCGCCTCCGCCTCCGCCTGCGCAGCGACCGTTCCGTCCGACCCTGCGGAATCTCGCTCCTACCCCTCGCCGGGCAGGCAACGCGCATGGCGGCGCTTCCCAACACATCGCTCATGAATCTCGGCAAGCGACTGCTCCTCTACTCCGCGCGCGATCCAGCGGCTGGTGCTTTGGCCAAGACGACTGCGGAATGGGGGTGCCTCGTCACCACCTGCAGTTCGCCCGACGAGCTGCGCGGCCGGCTCGAAGGAGCCGAGTTCGACATGGTCTTGGTGGAGCCTTCGCAGGCGCTCCACCGGATGGTGGCTGAAAACACCATCGAAGAGACCCTGAAGCTGACTCTGGCCGAGGTCGAGAAGCGCCACATCCAGCGCGTGCTCGCGTCGACTGGCGGCAACAAGACACGCGCGGCGCGGATCCTCGGGATCGACACCAAGACGCTCTACAACAAGCTGAAGAGCTCCAAGGCGTCCGAGGCCCGGGCGAGGAAGCGCATGGGGTCCGCCAGCTCGATGACGATCCTGTAGGCGCTGTGAGCCGCAGCCAGCCGGGTTGCGGCCCTAGTCGTCCGGGAGTCTCGGCGGCATGGCCCATTACCAGCCATGCGGCAGCGGGCCACCGACCCCGTGCCCGCCAGCGTGGTACTGTTCACCGGCAGTCGCCCCCTCGGCTGCCGGGAAGTGCCCATGGAACGAGTCGATTTCCTGCTGTCCGAACTGTCGCAGCGCCACCAAAACCAGGACCCCCGGTTCCTGGCGGCCGTCCGCCCGATGGTCGTCACCATCCTCGATCCTGCGACGCCCGAACATGCGCGGGTGCCCCTGCTCGAACTGCTGGCCGAGACCTTCGAGCGCGACGCGCAGGTGCGCCGCGACCTCGGCAAGGCGCTGGCCGGCTGGAACCGCTTCTTCGCCTCGCTGCGCAAGCTGCTCGAGCCCTGAGCGTCGCCCCATCCGCGCAATGCCTCCGTCGCACCGCGTCGACGGACCACGTGCCGAATCCCGCCACGCTCGGGGTCGCGGACGGCCGCACGTCCCAGTGCGAGAGAAAGAAAATCGCCGACCGAAGCGTTCGGCGACGCCAGGCGCCGGTGCGAACGCGACCCCGGTGAAAACCTCCAGCCGCGCGTCGTTGGTTGCTCGAAGTGCGGCACTTGGGTGCGCGCGATCGCTGCCGAGAATCAGGCACCGGCGAGAGCCGGGAACCGAACACGGAACCCGCGACGGGCCATGATTCGCCGACTTCGATCCTTTGCCTGCAGTGCCCGTCGCGGGTCCCACTTTTCCGGTCGCTGACCGGACGCGCCTGGAAATCGCCGGCGCCGATCGCTCAGATCCTCGCCCCCATGGGTCTGAACGATCACAAGGCCGCGCTGCAGGCGGCCGACGAGCGCGTCGCGTCGCTCAAGGTGTCACTTTGACTACGTTCGCCGTCACCGCGAGCTAGCCGACATCGAGAACCAGATGTCCCAGCCCGGCTTCTGGGAGGAGCCGGAGCGGGCCCAACTGGTCGTCGCCAAGAAGAAGCTCTGCTTCCAGGTCGTCGATCCGATCGACAAGCTGCTGCAGCTGATCGAGGACGGCCGCGTGCTGCTGGAACTCGGCGCCGACGACCTGTCGGCGGTCGAGACCGACCTGGCCGAGAACCAGCACAAGATCAACGAGCGGCTCGACCAGCTCGAGTTCCAGTTGATGCTCGGCGGCGAGCACGACGCGATGAACGCGATCATCACGCTGCAGTCCGGTGCTGGCGGCATCGACGCCTCGGACTGGGCCGAGATGTTGCTCCGCATGTACATCAAGTGGGCGGCCAAGAACGACATGACCGTCGAGGAGACCGACTTCCAGAAGGCGGAGGAGGCCGGCATCAAGAGCGCGACGATCGTCATCCGCGGCCCCTACGTCTACGGCAAGCTGAAGGCCGAGCAGGGCGTGCACCGGCTCGTGCGCATCTCGCCGTTCGACGGCCAGGGCCGGCGGCAGACGTCGTTCGCCTCGGTCGAAGTGGTGCCCGAGTTCGACGACACGATCGAGGTCGACATCCGCAAGGAAGACCTGAAGGTCGACACGTTCCGTAGCTCCGGCGCCGGCGGCCAGCACGTCAACAAGACCGAGTCGGCGATCCGCATCACGCACATGCCGACCGGCATCGTGGTCGCCTGCCAGGCCGAGCGCAGCCAGCACAAGAACCGCGAGTCGGCGATGCGCACGCTGAAGTCGAAGCTCTACCAGCTCGAACTCAGCAAGCGCGAAGCCGAGTTGGCGAAGTTCTACGGCGACCGCGGCTCGATCAGCTGGGGCAACCAGATCCGCAGCTACGTGCTGCAGCCCTACCAGATGTGCAAGGACCTGCGCACCGAGGTCGAGACCAGCGACGTGCACGGCGTGCTGGACGGCAAGCTCGACCCGTTCATCGAGGGCTACCTGAAGCAGAAGAAGGACCAGGCGAAGAAATGAGACGCGCGCTGCTGTCGGTCACGGACAAACAAGGCATCGTCGAGTTCGCCCGCGGTCTCGCCGACGCCGGCTTCTCGCTGCTGTCGACCGGTGGCACCGCCCGCGCGCTGCTCGACGCCGGCCTGCCGGTCACCGAGGTCGCCGACTACACCGGCTTCCCCGAGCTGATGGACGGGCGCCTGAAGACCCTGCATCCGAAGGTGCACGGCGGCCTGCTCGGCAAGCGCGACGACCAGGGCCACCGCGGGGCGATGGTCGAGCACGGCATCGACCCCATCGACGTGCTGTGCGTCAACCTCTACCGCTTCCGCGAGACGGTGCGGAAGCCGGGCATCGCCCGCCACGAGATCGTCGAGCAGATCGACATCGGCGGGCCGGCGATGATCCGCAGCGCGGCCAAGAACCATCAGTCGGTCGCCGTGGTGGTCGATCCGGGCGACTACACGGCCGTGCTGCGCGCGCTGAAGGAGCACGGCGGCAAGCTGCCGCAGGACGTGCTGCGGCGCCTCGCCGCCAAGGCCTTCGCGCACACCGCCGCCTACGACGCCGCGATCGCACAGTGGTTCGACTGCGAACGTCGCACGCTGCCGGGCGAGACGTTCTTCCCCGCGCGCGTGTCGTTCACCGGCGAGAAGCTGCAGGACCTCCGCTACGGCGAGAACCCCCACCAGAAGGCCGCCTTCTACAACATCGGCGAAGCGTCGCCCAGCCTCGCCAACGGCAAGCAGCTCGGCGGCAAGGAACTCAGCTACAACAACATCCTCGACGCCGACGGCGCGCTCGGCCTGGCGCTCGAGTTCGAGCAGACCGCGTGCGTGCTGGTGAAGCACAACAACCCGTGTGGCACCGCGGTCGCTGCGACGCTGCCGCGCGCGTTCGAACTGGCGCTCGCCTGCGACCCGGTGTCCGCGTTCGGCGGCATCCTCGCCACCAACCGCACGTTCGACGTCGCCACCGCGCAGGCCATCGTGCAGAGCGGCACCTTCCTCGAAGTGATCGTCGCCCCGCACGTCGAGCCGGCGGCCGTCAGCGCGCTGCAGGCGGCGAAGTGGGGGCCGAACGTGCGCGTCATCGACCTCGGCGGCATGCCGACGATGGCGCTGCGCCAGCGCTTCGTCGCGCGGCCGGTGTCCGGCGGGTTCCTGCTGCAGACGGCCGACTTCCCGTCCGACGCGCCGAAGCAGGACGTCGCCAGCAAGCGCGCGCCGAACGACGCCGAGAAGAAGGCGATGGCGTTCGCGTGGAAGGTCTGCAAGCACGTGAAGTCGAACGCGATCGTGCTGGCGCGCACGACCGACGACGGCGCCTGCCACACCGTCGGCGTCGGCGCCGGCCAGATGAGTCGCGTCGACTCGGCGAAGATCGCCGTCGACAAGGCGGGCGATCGCGCGCGCGGCAGCGTCGTCGCCAGCGACGCGTTCTTCCCGTTCGCCGACGGCCTGCTGGTCTGCGCCAAGGCCGGCGTCACCGCCGCCGTGCAACCGGGCGGCAGCAAGCGCGACGAAGAGGTCGTGGCCGCCGCCGACGAGCACGGCATGGCGATGGTCATGACCGGCCACCGTCACTTCCGCCACTGACCGGAACAACCGACCCGAACAACCGACCCGAACAACCGACCCGAACAACCGACCCGAACAACCGACCCGAACAACCGACCCGAGCAACCGACCCGAGCAACGGACCGGAACAACGGACCGGAACCACCGACGGACCGCCCGCCCGCGCGATCGACTCGACTCCATGAACGTCCAGGCCGCAACCGCCGACATCCTGCTCGGCGCCTCCTTGGCGCAGGTTGCGGCGGCGTGCCGCGAGGAGTTGATCCGCGACTTCGGCTTCCGGCCGGAGGAGATCACCGCCGACACGTTCCGCGACGAAGTGGCGTCCTTCATGCGCAAGCTGGCGCGCCATCTCGGGGAACGTCACGCCGGCGAAGCCCGCATCGGCCACGCGCTGCGCCAGTGGATCATGCAGTCGGACCACTACGAAGCCTGGGACTCGCTGCTCAGCGGCTTCGCCGTCGACGGTCGCGAAGCACTGGTGCGCCGCGGGCGCGTGCTGTTCCCGGGGCCGCTGACCGCGCACTGGGACGACGAGCGGTGAACGTCGACGTCGTCGCCAACCTCGCCACCGTGCGCGCGCAGATCGACGCGGCGGTGGCACGTGCGGGGCGGCGGTCGGGCGAGGTGCAGTTGCTCGCCGTCAGCAAGACCCACCCGGCCGCGGCCGTGCGCAGCGCGTTCGCCGCCGGCCAGCGCGCGTTCGGCGAGAACCGCGTGCAGGAACTCGCCGCCAAGGCCGCCGAGCTGCGCGACCTCGACTCTGTGCAGTGGCACCTGATCGGCTCGCTGCAGACCAACAAGGTGCGCGAACTGTTGGCCGTGCCCGGCCTCGCCCTGGTGCACAGCCTCGATCGGCCGCGGCTCGCCGATGAACTGCAGCGCGAACTGGCGCCGACAGGCCGTCGTCTCGCCGTGCTGCTGCAAGCGAACGTCACCGGCGAAGCCAGCAAGCACGGTTGTCCGCCCGGCGAGTTGCCAGCACTCCTGGCGCACGTGCAGCAGCGGGCGCCGGCGCTCGTGGTCGAAGGCCTGATGGCGATGGGGCCGCTCGAAGGCGACCCGGTGCAGGCTTTCGCCTTGGCATCGCGTCTTCGCGACGAACTGCGCGCGGCGAGCGGTCTGTCGCTGCCGACCCTGAGTCTCGGCATGTCCGGTGACCTCGATGCGGCTGTGGCAGCGGGCTCGACGCTGGTGCGCATCGGCACCGCGGTGTTCGGTCGGCGCGATTGAGCCGGAGCCGGCCGTTCCTTACCTTCTCGGCCCGTGGCAACCCGGAAAAAGAGCGCTGCCGGCGCGGACGTCCCGGCGCCGATCGGGCCGCCGGCGAACGCCGCCGAAGTGGCGGCCCGCCTGGCGGCGGCGATCCCGACGCCGCGCTGCGAGCTGGACCACAAGGACGCCTGGCAGCTGCTGATCGCCACCATCCTCAGCGCGCAGAGCACCGACCGCACGGTCAACACGGTGACGCCGGTGCTGTTCCAGAAGTACCCGACGCCGGAAGCCCTGGCCGCCGCACCGCGCGAGGAGATCGAGGCGGTGGTGCATCGCACCGGCTTCTTCCGCAACAAGGCGAAGGCCATCCAGGGCGCCAGCCTCGCGGTGCACCAGCAGTTCGGCGGTCACGTGCCGCGCGAGATGGACAAGCTGCTGACGCTGCCCGGCGTGGCCCGCAAGACGGCGAACGTCGTGCTCGGCGTCGCCTACCGCATCGCCGCCGGCGTCGTCGTCGACACGCACGTGATGCGGACCAGCCAGCGCCTCGGCCTGACCGCGGCGAAGACGCCGGAGAAGGTCGAGCACGACCTGTGCAACCTGCTGCCGCGCGACCAGTGGATCGACGGCGGGCATCGCCTGCTGCTG
>CANGSN010000121.1 GCA_947455805.1 Planctomycetota bacterium | reverse complement strand
CTCGGCGTCGCGCGCGGCGCCACCGAGCCGCCGAAGTTCCTGGTGCTCGAGTACCGCGTGCCCGGCGCCAAGGACAACGTCTGCGTCGTCGGCAAGGGCCTGACGTTCGACACCGGCGGCATCAGCATCAAGCCGGCCGCGAAGATGGACGAGATGCGCTACGACATGTGCGGTGCCGGCGCCGTGCTCGGCCTGTTCCACGCGCTGAAGCACGGTGGCCTCGACGGCAGCAAGCCGAAGTGCAACGTCATAGGCCTGATCGCCGCGACCGAGAACTGTGTTGGCCCCGACGCGCAGAAGCCCGGCGACGTCGTCACCGCGATGGACGGCCACACGATCGAGGTGCTGAACACCGACGCCGAGGGCCGCCTCGTGCTCGCCGACGCGATCTGCTACGGCAAGAAGTTCCACCGCCCGAAGCAGATCGTCGACCTGGCGACGCTGACCGGCGCCGTCGTCGTGGCGCTCGGCCACGAGGTCGCCGGCATCATGGGCAACGACCAGAAGCTGTGCGACGCGCTGATCGCCGCCGGCAAGCGCGCCTGTGAGCCGCTGTGGCAGCTGCCGCTGTGGGAATGCCACAAGGAGCAGATGAAGAGCAAGTTCGCCGACCTCGCCAACATCAACGGCGGTCACCACGGCAACGGCTCGATCGCCGGCGGCGCGTTCCTGTCGTACTTCGCGGGCGACACGCCGTGGGTGCACCTCGACATCGCCGGCACCGCCTACGGCGGCCTCGCCAAGGACTACTACAAGACCGGCGCCGCCGGCACCGCGGTGCGCACGCTGCTGCACTGGGTGCGTTCGCTGTGACCCGCGGCCGGGCTGCCGCCCGGCATCCTCCTCGTTCCTGCCCTTCCTCTCCGCCGCGCCATGGCCGACCCTCTCGTCCCGACCAAGCCCCGCATCGTGCGCCGCGCGCACGTGGCCTCGTTCGAGCACTACCAGCGGCTCTACCAGGAGTCGCTGCAGGACACGTCCGGCTTCTGGCGCCGGCAGGCGCAGCGCGTGCACTGGTTCCATCCGTTCGAACGCGCGTTCGAACAGGACTTCGCGCGCGCCGAGGTGGGCTGGTTCCTCGGCGGCAAGCTGAACGCGAGCTTCAACTGCATCGACCGCCACCTGGTCGAGCGGCCGGAGCAGACGGCGATCCTGTGGGTGCTCGACGAGCCGGGCCAGTACCGCCACATCACCTACCGCGAACTGCACGACCAGGTCGGCCGGCTCAGCAACGTGCTGCGCCGCTACGGCGTGAAGAAGGGCGACCGCGTCGCCATCTACCTGCCGATGATCCCCGAGGCGGTGTTCGCGATGCTCGCCTGCGCGCGCATCGGCGCCGTGCACAGCGTGGTGTTCGCCGGCTTCTCCGCCGAGGCGCTGCGCGACCGCGTCGCCGACGCCGACTGCCGCGTCGTCATCACCGCCAACGAAGGGCTGCGCGGCGGCAAGACGATCCCGCTGAAGCAGACGGTCGATGCGGCGATCGCCGAGCTGCCGGTGCACACGGTGCTGGTCGCCAGACGCACCGACACCGCGGTGCCGATGCAGAAGGGGCGCGACCTGTGGCTGCACGACGAGATGGCGAAGCAGCGCGCCTACAGCCCGGCCGAGTGGATGGACAGCGAGGACCCGCTGTTCGTGCTCTACACGTCGGGCTCGACCGGCAAGCCGAAGGGCCAGCTGCACACGACCGGCGGCTACCTCGTCTACGCGTCGTACACGCACCAGCTGGTGTTCGACTGGCACCCCGGCGACGTGCACTTCTGCGCCGCCGACGTCGGCTGGGTCACCGGCCACAGCTACATCGTCTACGGGCCGCTGTGCAACGGCGCCACGACGGTGCTGTTCGAGAGCACGCCGCTGTATCCCGACCCGAGCCGCTACTGGCAGGTGATCGACGACATCCAGGCGACGATCTTCTACACGGCGCCGACGGCGCTGCGCGCGCTGCTGCGCTTTGGCGACGAGCCGGTGAAGAAGTACAAGCGCGACAGCATCCGCGTGCTCGGTTCGGTCGGCGAGCCGATCAACCCTGAAGTGTGGCAGTGGTACCACGACGTCGTCGGCGACAAGCGCTGCGCCGTCGTCGACACGTGGTGGCAGACGGAGACCGGCGGCATCCTGATCTCGGCGCTGCCCGGCGCCACGCCGTGCAAGCCGGGCTCGGCGACGTTCCCGCTGCCGGGGGTGCGGCCGGTGCTGGTCGACGACCAGGGCAAGCTGCTCCTTGGCAACGGCGTCTCCGGCAACCTCTGCCTCGCCGGCAGCTGGCCGGGTCAGGCGCGCACGATCCTGAACGACCACGCGCGCTTCCAGCAGACCTACTTCGCGATGTACCCGGGCCTCTACTTCACCGGTGACGGCTGCCGGCGCGACGAGGACGGCTACTACTGGATCACCGGCCGCGTCGACGACGTGCTGAACGTCGCCGGCCATCGCCTCGGCACCGCCGAGATCGAGAGTGCACTGGTCGCGCACGAGTTCTGCGCCGAAGCCGCGGTGGTGGGGTTCCCGCACGAGATGAAGGGCCAGGGCATCTACGCCTACGTCATCGCCGGCAAGCCCGCCGACTCTGTGCCCGCGGCCGAGATCGAGGCCGTGCTGAAGCAGCAGGTGCGCAAGGTGATCTC
The DNA here is from genome assembly GCA_947455805.1 of Planctomycetota bacterium. Taxonomy (GTDB): domain Bacteria; phylum Planctomycetota; class UBA1135; order UBA1135; family UBA2386; genus UBA2386. Next base: position 5,387 of record CANGSN010000121.1, on the reverse strand, counting down.
GCCGATCGCGACCCCTGATCGCATCCAGGTCGTGCCCGGCCTGCCGAAGACGCGCAGCGGGAAGATCATGCGCCGCATCCTGCGCAAGATCGCCGAGGGCAACTACAGCGAGCTCGGCGACATCTCGACGCTGGCCGAGCCGCAGGTGGTCGAGCAGATCGTGCAGGGCCACAAGGCGGCGAAGTGAACGCGCGCGCGGCGAGGTCGGCATGAGTTCGCCCGCCGGCAGCGAAGCGCGCATCGAGCTGCGCTTGCGCGAGCTCGCACAGCTGTTCGACTCGTTCGATCCGGCGCCGTTCCACGAGAAGGACCTCGACCGCGACGCCGAGGAGTTCATCGTCTCGTGGGCGCTCGAGCATCCGCCGGACGCGCCGCTGGTCTTCCGGTTGCACTTGCCGCGCGACCAGCAGCGGTTCGAGCCCGAACGCGTCGTCGTCGACGCCGTGCACAACTACTTCCGCTACCGCAGCGGCATCGCGCGCCTGTCCGTGCGCCGCACGCTGCAGCACGGGCGGCAGGCGCTGCTGGTCGGCCTCTTGTTCCTGGTCGCCTGCATGGCACTGCGCGAGGGTTGGCGGCGCTTCGGGTTCGGCGAGTGGAGCCGCATCGTCGACGAAGGCCTGCTGATCCTCGGCTGGGTGGCGATGTGGAAGCCGCTGGAGCTGCTGCTCTACGACTGGTGGCCGGGGCTGCGGAAGAAGCGCACCTACGACAACCTCGCACGCATGCGCGTCGAAGTGCTCTACGCCGAGTGACGCGCTGCGCAGAACGCGGGGAGCGGATCCGCGCACTCCGCAAACCCCGCCTGCCCGGTCGCCGCCCGACCCTGCAGCTGCGCTCACCAGCGCGTCGACACGCCGACCGAGAAGATAAGCTCGCTGGTGTCGCCGTTGTTGCGGGCTTCCAGGTTGTCGCCCAGCAGCAGCCAGTGCAGGCCGGTCGACGCCTGCCACGGGCCCATGCGCGTCGGCAGAAACGTCAAGGGGAGGCCGAGCTCGGCGCCGACGTCCATGTAGCCGAAGAAGTCGTCGCGCCCACCGCCGATGCGCTCGTAGTAGTCGCCGAAGCTGAAGCCGGCGCGCACGGGCAGGCTGAGAGTCAGGCCGTTCGGCTCGTCCTGCTGCAGGCGGAACGACGGGCGCACGCCGACCTCGGCATACATGCCTTCGTTGCCGGCGTTGCCGTTGTCGCGCTGGCCGTCCAGTTCGAACGCGATCAGGAAGTGCGGCTGCAGGCCGCTGTCGAGCGAGTCGAACAGCAGGCCGCGGTCGTCGTAGCCGAAGGTGAACGCGAGCTCCTGGACGTTGTCGCGCAGGCCGCTGTCGCGGACCTGGTTGAACGTCGCGTTCGGGCTCGTGTAGGCCGTGTAGCGGACGCCGGTGGTCAGGCGCTCGCCGATGCCGGCGGTCAGGTCGATGTAGAAGTCGCTCTCGTACCAGATGCCGTCGTTGGCGGCCTCTGGGTGGTCCGAGTGCAGGCTGTTCCAGCTGCCGAGGCGCAGGTCGAGGCGGTTCAGGCCTTCGGTGCTGCCGGGCTCGATCAGGTCGTAGCCGAGTTCGACGTGCGGCTGGGCGATGATGCCCTGGTTCTCCTGGACGATGCCGCGGAAGTAGTAGGCGTTGGTCAGGCTGAGCCCGAACGCGCCGCGCATGTAGGAGTTGGCGGCCTGCGTGCCGGTCGTCGGCAGCGGCGTCGTCGGGGCCATGTAGGGGTCCGACGCGCCCGGGGCCGACATGCCCGGATCCTGGGCGAGGAGCATGGTCGGGAGGAACAGCGCGATGGCGCAGGGGTGTCGCATCATGGTGTTGGTTTGAGACGCAGGCAGCTGCGCGAGGCGCGGCATGGTAGCGCCGTGCCATGGGCATTTCGGCCCCTGAGTTTCGCCAAACGGGCGGGCCGGATGCGCCGCCGTCAGACTGCGAGGGCGCTGCGTCAGGCCTTGCGCCAGGTGATCGCGATCGGCTCCTGCACGAAGTCGTTGCCGACCGACTTCAGCACCCGGAAGTGCGGACGCTGGCCGTCGTCGCCCTGCGCGAAGAACAGGTGCAACACGTTGTCGAAGCCGACCAGGTACGACGACGGATCGAAGCCGGGGCCGCTGCCCGCCGGCGGCACCATGTCGACCAGGAATGGCGTGATGCCGAGGTAGCGCAGCATGTCGACCAGGGCCGCGATCAGGAAGCGCTGGTCGGTGATCAGCGGGAAGCGGTCCTGCAGGCGGAAGATGTTGTCGAACGCCATGCGCGCCACCGGGTGCGGTTCGCCGTCGGCGTGGCCGCCTTGGCACAAGCGGATCAGGTCCCAGGTGAACTTGCCCGGCGCGATGAACTCGGGGTGCAGGTAGACGACGCGGAAGTCGGGCGCGAACTTGCCGTCGGGGCCGAGGCACGGCGCCAGCACCGGCTCGCGTTGGCAGATGCGGCGGATGGCGTCGCGGTCCTCGCGCGTCGACACGAACAGCACGCGTTCGCCCTTCTGCAGGCCGGCGGCGAGGAAGCGCAGGGCCAGGAACGTCGCGCGCGTGCCCGGCTCGGCCAGCAGGATCGTCGAGCTGCGTTCGGCCGGGCCGGTGTCGCGCAAGAACGCGGCGTTGAGGTCGGGATGGCCGAGGTCGATCGCGGTGTCGCCGCGCGGCGGCACCGTGAACTGCGCCTGGTCGCGCGCCATCGACAGCTGGGCGGCAACCGACGGATACAGGTGGATGCCGGGGCCGCGTTCGTTGCGCGCGCCGAGGTAGACGTCGCGCGTGATGCCGCGGCCGGCGATCGAGAAGTGGTGCACGCCGCGGTAGTAGTACTGGTGGCGCGCCTTGCTGATCTCGAGCGCGCGCGCCTTGAAGTCGGTCGCCTCCTCGCGGAACGACAGGTGCACCATCAGGTCGGTCGAGAACTCCTCCGCCGACGGCAGGCGCAGGTCCCTAGGGTGCGCCTCCTCCATGACGAAGATGCCGTGGATGCGGTTCTCGAGCAGCCGCCGCCGCGTCTCCAGCAGTGCTGCGCGCTTCTCGAAGTACTCGAGGTCGGTCAGCAGCAGGCCGACGTTGTCGATGACGACCATGCGCACCGGCGCCGCCAGCCGGTGGTTCTCGATCTCGGCGAGGATCCACTCGATGTCGACCGTGGTGCCGCGGGCGCTCTTCTGCTGCAGCGCCGCCGGCCGCGCCTGCGTCAGCATCAGCTGGCCGCCGTTCGCCACCTCCGGCGTGTGCAGCACCAGCTTGTTCGGCACCTCGCGCGGCAGCGCCTCGACGCGCGAGTGGGCGCGGAACCAGTCGAAGTCGAACTCGAGCTTCTTGTGGATGCTGTCGGGGGAGTGTTCGACCGAGTAGTAGAGGAAGGTGCCGCCGTCGCGGTCGTCGAGCCACGCGCGCACGACCATCTCGAGGGCCAGCAGCGTCTTGCCGGTGCCGGGGCCGCCGGCGAGGCACAGGAACACCGCGGCGTCGTCGGGATACCGGATGCCGCCGGCGAGGATGCCGTCGAGGCCGTCGATGCCGGTCTTCAGCGTGGCGAAGCTCACCGGGCCGAGGTTATCGGCCGCCGCCGGGCGAGGCCACGATGGAAGCCGGCCGGTTCGTTCTGCACGATGTGCGCATGCTGTCCGAGCCGTCCGACTTCTGCCGCCTGTGGTTGTTCCGTCATCCGGAGATCGACGGGGATCATGCGCAACGCGCCGTCGGCGACGGCCCGGCCGAACTGAGTCGGCGCGGCCGTTCGCAGGTGCTGCGCTGGCTCGAGCTGGCGAAGACGCTGGGGATCGCCGAGGTGTGGTCGAGTCCGCAGCCGCAGTGTGCGGGCCCGGCGCGCGGCCTCGCCGAACTGATCGAGCAGGAGGCGCACCTCGACCCGCGGCTGCGCGACCAGAACATGGGCCGCTGGCAGGGGCGCGAATGGAGCGACGTCATGCGCGACGAGGACGGCGCCGTGCGCACGTTCTTCAGCGAGTTCGGCGAAGCCACGGCGCCGGGCGGCGAGAGCCTCGGCGCCGCCGTCGAACGCATGCTGCTGTGGTGGCAGGAACGCATGAAGCCGTCGCTCGGCAAGTCGCTGGTGGTGGTGCTGCCCGGCACGCTGCTCGGTGGCTTCGCGGCGGCGATGCTCGGCATGCGGCTGTCGCGCAGCGTCACGCTGAGCCTGCCGATGGGCGGCATCGGGGCGTTGGACGTGTTCCAGAACGGCTCGCGCGTCGCGACCTGGAACGTCGACGCGCTGCGCGAGTAGGCAGTCGCCCGCAGTTGGGGCCGACGTGACCACGAACCCGATCCGACTCTGGCTCGACGACGAACGCGACCCGCGCGACCCCGCGATCCAGCAGCGCTTCGGAGCCGCCGGCGACGAAGTCTGGGTGCGCACCGTCGGCGAGGCGCTCGCGTGGCTGGAACGTCACGGCCCGCTGGTGGTGTCGGTGTCGCTCGACAACGACCTCGGCGTGCCGGGCACCGAGAACGAAGGGTTCCGGGTCGCGCGCTGGATCGAGGAGCGGGCGGTGCGGGGCATCGCGCCGCCGCCGGCGGAGTGCAAGGTGCACAGTGCGAACCCGGTCCGGCGGGGCGAGATGCTGGTTGCGTTCGCCAATGCGCGGCGGGCGATGGGGGAGTGACGGGCGCCGCGTGGTGATTTGCTCAGCTCGGACGCCGGATGGCGTCGCCGCGACCTAGGGGCCGAATTCGGGGAGGCGACTCGGCGAGGAGATTCAGCGCTTGCGCCCGTCGGTCGGGCGACTGGTCAGCTGGCGAACAGCTCCTCGAGCGAGGTTGCGTCGAGGATGTGGTCGAGCCAGCGGTCGAGTTCGGCGCGTGAGGCCCGCTGCACGCGTTCGACGATGCTGGCATCCGGTTCGCCGAAGCGCCGGGTGATCTGGCGAAGCAGGATGGAGACCTGAGCCTCGGCTTTGGCTTCCGCCTTGCCCTCGTTGCGGAGCTGCTGGGCGGTGGAGACGAACTTGTTCTTCATCTTGGGGTCCGTGAAGCGGCGGGTCAGCAGGCGCTCGACGACCGGCGTGGGCAGGCCGGAGGTCGCGAAGACGTAGTCTACCAGCGTGTCGAACAGCTCGCGGCCACCGCGGGCTTCGCCCAGACGGTGCGCCTGCTCCTGCAGGTCGTGCCACGCGTCGAGGAAGTCGGCGAACGCCCGCTCGTCGCGCGCCGCCTTCGGCAGGTACTGCAGCGCACCGAGCGCGCACAGCCCGAAGACACTGAGTGCACGGCGACGCAGCCGTTCGGGCGGCACGTCGTGCAGGTCGTCGAGCACGTAGGTCAGCGACGGCAGGTACCGCTGCAGGGGCTTTGGAATGCGGGCCAGATCGAACAGCCCGCGCACGTTGCGCGGCGAGCGCCATGGCCGGGTGTCGGCGTGCAGCACGACCGGCAGCAGCGCCGGCAGGAAGCG
>CANGSN010000120.1 GCA_947455805.1 Planctomycetota bacterium | reverse complement strand
TCGCCGGCAGCTCGGGGCCGTTCCAGGTGCTGCGGGCGCGCATGCTCGATGCCGCCGGCCAGCCGCGCGCCGACGTCGGCCCGGAGATGCAGATGCTGCGCCGCGGCGAAGCGACGATCGACGGCCTGCGGCCGGGGTCGTGGCGCATCGAGCTGGTCGCCGGGCTCGAGGGCGTCAAGGACAGCCGCGTCGTCGAAGTGACGGCCGGGCAGACGGTCGACGTTTCGTTCTGACGGTCGCTCGGCCGGTCGAGCCGCCGCTCGTGTCGATCCCGGCGGCACGGCGGCAGCGGCGGCGCGGGGATCCGGACGGTGGCGCCTCGCGCCGGGGCGGAAGATCCCGCTAGCATCCACGTCCCACCGCCCATGCCCGCGCCCGCCACGTCCCTCCGCCCGCCACGCAGAGCCCACGCGCCAGCGCTGGCGGCGAAGCAGCGCGGCGTCGCCCTGGTGCTGACGCTGATCTTCGCGATCCTGCTCTACATCCTGGTCGCCGAGCTGGTGGTGATGGGCAGGATGGTCCGCGCGACCGGCGAGAACGACGCCCTGCTGGCGCGCATGCGCACGCAGATGCTGTTCCAACTGCGCGAGACCGAGGACCAGCTGCTGTCCGATCTCGGCAGCCAGTCTGGCGGTGACGAGGAAGGAGGCGGCGGCGGGCTGGGAGCGCTCGGTGGCGCACTCGGTGGCGCTGGCGCGCAGGCCGGGGGTGCGGGTGGGGCCGGGCCCGAGGGCGAAGGCGCCGCCGAGGATCCGTCGGCCGGCTTCGACAGCAGCCGCGACGGCTGGTTCCATCCCACGGCGCACGCCGACAACGACCTGACAACCTACGTGTTCGTCGAGGACGAGAACCGCAAGTTCAACATCCTGGCGCTGTGGAGCCCGGACGAGAAGTTCGCCGAGTTCTCGCGCGATCGCTTGGTGCGGCTGATCGACGCGCTGCGCGAGGACACCGAGTTCGACATCGGCGCCGGCGACGCCGGCCGCATCGTGCAGGACCTGCTCGACTGGGGTCGCCGGCCGGGCACCGACGCAATGCCGCGGCCGCGGCTGAAGACCGAGGATCCCAAGCGCCGCGAACTCGCGGCACCGATGCACCTCGACGAGCTGCTGTTGCTGCCGTCGATCACCGAGGACCTGTTCTACGACAAGGTGCTCGACGGCCGCGTCTACCTCGGCCTCGAGTCGGTGCTGACCATGTGGACCTCGGTCCGCGTCGATCCGGGCAACCCCGAGAAGGCCGCTCGGCTGCGCGCCGCTGCGATCGCGCGCGGCGAGAATCCGCCCGATGCGGCTCCTGGCGAAGGCGGCAGCGGCCAGTCCGGCGGGGCCAACGCCGGCAGCGGCAGCCAGGCCGGCGGCTCCCAAGCGGGTGGCGGCCAAGCGAACTCCGGGCAGGCCGGTGCCGACGACGCGCCGCCCCAGCCGGAAGGGCTCGGCATCCGCATCAACGTCAACACGGCGACCCGTCCGGTGCTGCGCGCCCTGTTCCCGCCGGAGGTCATCCCGGACCGCGTCATCGACGCGATCATCAAGTATCGCAACGAGGTCGACGAGGACGCACAGCGCAAGGCCGAAGAGGCCGGTGGCTCCGGCGACAGCGCCACCACGTCCGACTTCGGCGACCTGCGGCTCGAGACCGACGTGAAGCGCAAGTTCTTCGCGGAGGTCGCCGACCTCGAGAAGGTCGAGGACTTCGCCAAGATCGCCGACCCCGAGGTGAAGACGAAGTTCCAGAACGCGCTGACGACCAAGTCGGAGGTGTTCAGCATCCACCTGGCGACGATGTTCAAGCGCAGCGAGGAGAACCGCGTCTACGTGCTGCGGCGCGCGCGCTCGATCGTGCTGCGCATCGACGACGGCGCCGACGGCAAGATCGTGCCGCTGGTGCCGTTCGAGGATCGCATCGGCCTGCGGCTGCAGCCGATCGACATCCAGGAGGTGACGCCGGACCTGGCGCCGCTCTACATGAACATCGACCAGTTCGCGCAGGAGGAACGGGCCTGGAACCCGTTCCTGATCGACTTCTACCTGCCGCGGTCGCAGCGCGCCGACTTCTACCGTCCGCGCTGAGAGGCCGAGAAGAAGTCATGACACGGCCTCTCGGAAGCATGTTTGGCGGCTGCGTTCGCAGCCGCGCAGAGGCTTCGAGAGGCTTCTCTCTCAGCCTCTGAGCCGCCGCCGTCGATGGCCCGCATCGCCGATCCCGAGCTGCGCAACCGGCTGATCGCGGCGGCCACGCAGGAGTTCGCCGCCGCCGGTTACGCGGGCGCCACGCTCGACGGCATCGCCGCGCGCGCCGGCGTCACCAAGGGCGGCGTCTACTTCCACTTCGCTGGCAAGGAGGAACTGTTCTTCGCCGTGCTCGACCACTGGCGCGAACGTCGCCGCCGCGCCCTCGTCGTGCCCGTGCCCGGTCGCTCTGGTGCGGGCTCGGCGCTGCGCGAGTTCCTGGCCGCCTACCTGTCGTTCCACTTCGGCGAGCCGGCGGCGACGCAGCTGCTGCGGGTGCTCGCCACCGAGCTGCGCGGGCGCTTCACCGCGCGCTTGCGCGAGGACGACCGTCAGGAGCAGCGCTGGCTGCGCGCCAGCCTGCGCGAGCTGCTGGTGTTCGGCGTGCGCGACGGGTCGCTGGCGGTCGAGGATCCGGCGCGTGCGGCGTTCGTGCTCGCCGCCGGCGTGCGCGGCGTGCTCGACCAGTGGATCACCGCGCCCGGCGACGTCGAGATGCACTGCGATCCGCGGCAGATCGCGCAGGTGCTGGTGGTGCCGTTCACCATCGCCGCCAGCGGGCCGCGCTCCGAGATCGAGCCCGACGAGTTCGATCTGCCGGGCGGCAACCGCCGCGGTTGAATCGGTGCCGCGCGGGCGAGCAGGTTCAGAACACGACGCCGAGCGTGATCAGCAGACCCTGGAACTGCGCGTCGTAGCCGAGCGCCACGAGTCCGTTCTCCGGATCGCTCTCGTCCATCGACTGCCAGCGGCCGAGGTAGGCGATGCCGATCTCGAACGCGCTGAGCTGCAGGCGGGTGCCGAGCTCGAGGCCGAGGAACGCGGTCGCCGAGTCGTACTCGTTGTTGTCGCCGTCGAACTCGGCGCGGGTGCCGCCGACGCCGACGCCGAACTCGCCGTAGAACGACCAGCGCACCGCACCGCGGCGGGCGACGGTGATCTCCGGCGCCAGCTCGAAGTAGGGGCCGGCCGAGCCGTAGGTGGACTCGTTGCCGGTGGTCTGCTCTTCGAGCGTCAGGCCGTTCAGCATCAGGCCGATGCGCACCGGCATGGCGAAGCGGTGCTGTTCGAAGCGGTAGGTGAAGTGCGCGAACAGGGCGCCGTTCGACGCCTCGCTGGCGGTGAATCCCTGGTCGACGAACAGGTCATCGTCGCTGCCGTAGCTCTCGAGGCGCAGGCCGCCGCCGAAGCCGCTCTTGCTGGTGCCTTCGAACTGCAGGCGGAAGAACCCGGCGTCGGTGTCGCCGTCGAGGTTCGAGCCGTCGGTGTCGTAGTCGAAGTAGCCGCCGCCGAGGCCAGCGGCGATGCGGAAGCGGGGGGACTCGGGCTCTTGGGCGACCAGCGGGGCGGCGAGGCCGAGCAGCAGGGTGGGGAGCAGGATGCGCATGAGCGGATGGTAGCGGTGCAAAGGGAGCCGGCCCACATCGTGGGCCGGGCGGCAGAAAGCGCAGGTGGCGTGCTAGTGTTCCGCCCCCGATGACGAAGCGCGATGCTGCGGTGCCGTCGCGATGGCGGCGGCGCCTCGCTGCGCTCGGCCTCGTCGTGGTCGCCTGGTTGGCGGTCGGTTTCGCGGCGGCGCATGGCCGGCATCGCCGCCGCCATCGAGGACCTGCTGCGCGCGCGCTGAGCGGCGCGCGGCGGACTCAGGCCTGCACGTAGGCGCCGCGGATCGGCAGGTGCTGCTTCAGCGCGTTGCGCGAGTCGACGCACAGCCGCGCATGCTCGGCGATGATCTGCCAGTCGATCGCCGCGTGGTTGGTTACGACCAGCACGCAGTCGGCGGCGGCGACGTTCTCCTTCGTCAGCGGCACCGAGTGCATGCGGTACTCCATGTACTTGCGCATGCCGGCGAACAGCGGCACGTGCGGATCGTGGTAGCTGACGTCGGCGCCGTGTTCGAACAGCAGCTTGATGATCTCGGCCGCCGGCGTCTCGCGCACGTCGTCGACGTCCGGCTTGTAGGCGAGGCCGATGACCAGCACCTTCGCCCCGCGCAGCGCCTTGCCGCTGTCGTTGAGCCCGTCGATCGTGCGATGGATCACGTAGTGCGGCATCGAGTTGTTGATCTCGCCCGCCAGCTCGATGAAGCGCGTGTGGTGGCCGAACTCGCGCGCCTTCCACGTCAGGTAGAACGGGTCGATCGGGATGCAGTGCCCGCCGAGGCCCGGGCCCGGATAGAAGGCCTGGAAGCCGAACGGCTTCGTCGCCGCGGCGTCGATGACCTTCCAGATGTCGATGCCCATCGCCGCCAGCACCGGCTTCAGCTCGTTGACGAGCGCGATGTTGACGCAGCGGTAGATGTTCTCGAGCAGCTTCGCGGCCTCGGCGATCTCGGCGTTGTCGACCGGGATCACCTGCTTGATCGCGGCGCTGTAGAGCTGCGTCGCCAGCTTGCCGCTGACCTCGTCGGTGCCGCCGACCAGCTTCGGGATCGTCTGCGTGCTGTGGTCCTTGCGACCCGGGTCCTCGCGCTCGGGGCTGAACGCCAGGAAGTAGTCGACGCCGGCCACGAGGCCGGTCTTGTCGAGGATCGGCATGCAGTCGCCGCGCGTCGTGCCCGGATACGTCGTCGACTCGAGCGAGATCAGCTGCCCCTTGCGCAGCACCTTCGCCACCATCTCGGTCGACTTCTCGATGTAGCTCATGTCCGGCTCGCCGTGCTTGCCGAGCGGCGTGGGCACGCACAGGATGATCGCGTCGGCCTTGCCGAGGTCGTTGGCATCGCTGGTCGGCAGGAACTTCGGCGACTTCGCCATCTCCTGCACGAAGTCGGTGCCGAGGTGCTTCAGGTAGCTGTCGCCGCGCTTCAGCATCGCGATCTTGGCGGCGTCGATGTCGTAGCCGACGACCGGGAAGCCCGCTTGGAAGAACGCACGCAGCAGCGGCAGGCCGACGTAACCGAGACCGACGACTCCGACCGTGGCGGTCCGCGTCTGGATCTTGTGCTCGAGGAGTGCGGCGGGAGTGGTGGCGTCGCCCATGGTTGCGAGCATAGAGGTAGCTGGCCATCGGCATCCGGACCAGCGCGAGTGGAGGTTTGGCGCGGCCTTGGCGAGAACCGTGCGCTTCGCCTTCCCGCGTGCGGCATCGTCTGCGAGCATGCCGCGCATGTCGCTCGTCGCCTCGGGTCGCACCTCGCTGCTGGCTTTGCTGTGCCTGCTCGCCAGCGGTTGCTGCTTCACGAACGCGTTGTGGGTGGATGACGACGAGGAACTCGGCGCGGCGTCGGTGCCCAACCTCGTGCGCGTGGTGACCGGTGTGACCCGTCACGAACACCGGGTCGACGTGGCCGTGGTGGTCCGGGACCAGGGCGTGCAAGGGCTGCGCCTGCGCAGCCTCGACGGGCCCGACGCCGATGGCTTTGCGGCCTGGCAGCTGTCCCCTGCGGCAGGCGACGATCTCGCCTGCACGTTGCTGGCCGACCTGCGGCAGCGAGGTCGCTGCAGCCTGCGCATCGACGTCGCGCGCGATCGGGACCAGGGCGACATCGTCTGGAGCGAAGCGACGGTCGTGCTGCAGGGCGTGCTCGACCTCGGCGATCTCGGGGGCCCGGTGGATCCCGCATCGTTGTCGCCGAGCGTGCGCGAACGGCTCGACGCCGCTTCGGTGGCGCAGGATGCGTTCGCTCGGCCGGCACCGCGTGCCGACGGGACGGACTGGGTGCGGCGTTTCGACGAACGGGTGCGCACGGCGGATCTGCGCGCACTGACGCCGGGCGAGACCGCGCCATGGGTGCCGTACGCCGTCGTGCTGGTCGGCTCGGACGGTCGCCCCTGGCAGCCGCCGGTCGCCGCGGCGCCAGCGTCCACCGCCGACAAGGTCGTGGTCGCGGTTGCCGGCCCCGAGCCTGCAGTGCCCGTCGAGCCGCCGCGCTCGCGCGAGATCGTGCAACTCGGCGGTCTCGCGGCCGTCATCGTCGCGACCAACGGCACCATCACGCGAACGTTCCAGCTGCGCGCCGAACGCGCCTCGTTGTGGAGCCAGCTCGGTGGCCGCGCCGACGGCCACTTCGACACGACCTCGAAGTGGCGCTTCCTGGCCGACGCGAGTGCTGTCGACCCGTCGTCTGCCACCACGATGGCGCAGACCGCGGCTGCTGCCGAGGTGTGGCCGCTCACCGTGACCGACCGCAACATCGTCTGGGACGAGCGGGAGCCGGAATCGTCGGAGGACTTCTTCGGCAAGCTGGCGCTGACGCCGCTGGCGATCGCCGGCGACCTGCTCTTCGGCTGGATGCTGTCGGCGATCGGCGTCGAGGCCTGCGGCTGTGACGACGACGACGACGAGCCGCGGCGGCGCTGACATGTTCGACGCCTTCTGGCAGTGGTGCGAAGCGAACGGCGCCTTGCTCGGCTGGCTGTTCGCGTCGTCGCTCGGCTCACTGGTGCTGACGATCGTGCTGCTGCCGGTCGTCGTCGTGCGCCTGCCGGCCGACCACTTCGTCGCCGACCGGCGCGCGCGGCAGGCGCGGCGCAGCGTCGCCGCCTGGTGCTGGCTCGGGCTGAAGAACCTGCTCGGTGCCGTGTTCGTGCTCGCCGGCGTCGCCATGCTGCTGCTGCCGGGGCAGGGCCTGCTGACGATCCTGATCGGGCTCCTGCTGCTCGACTTCCCCGGCAAGCGCGCGCTCGAGCTGCGGCTGCTGCGGCGGCCGGCGCTGCGCGCGTTCCTCGACCGCATGCGCCAGCGCCGCGGCGTGCCGCCGTTCGTCCTGGAGCGCCCGTGAAGGTCTTCTACAGCGATCCGTTCACCTTCCCGCTGCCGCCGGAGCACCGCTTTCCGTTGGCGAAGTATCGCCTGCTGCGCGAACGCATCGAGCGCTGGCCGGCGCACAGCGGCGTCGAGCTGTTGCTGGCGCCGCGCGCCAGCCGCGACGAGCTGCTGCTGGTGCACACTCCGGACTACGTCGACGGCTTCGCCGCCGGCACGCTCGGCCGCGAGGCGATGATGCGCATCGGCTTCCCGTGGAGCCCCGAACTGGTCGAACGCTCGCTGCGCAGCTGCGGCGGCACCATCGCGGCCGCGCGCGTGGCGCTGCACGAAGGGGCGGCGGTCTACCTCGCCGGAGGCACCCACCACGCGCGCGCCGACCGCGGGGCCGGCTACTGCGTCTACAACGACGTCGCCGTCGCCGCGCGCCTCGTGCAGCGGGAAGGTGGCGTCCAGCGCGTGCTGGTCGTCGACACCGACGTGCACCAGGGCGACGGCACCGCGGCGATCTTCGCCGGCGACGCGTCGGTGTTCACCTTCTCGATCCACGGCGACGAGAACTTCCCGGCGGCGAAGGCGCAGAGCGACCTCGACGTGGCGCTGCCGAGCGGCACCGGCGACGCGGCCTATTTGGCGGCGCTGCGCGCTGGCATGGCGACGGCGTTCGCGCGCGCGCGGCCCGAGTTCGTGTTCTTCCTCAGCGGCGCCGATCCGTTCGCCGGCGATCGCCTGGGCAAGCTGGCGATCAGCAAGGACGGCCTGCGCACGCGCGATCGGCTGGTGTTCGCCGAACTGCAGCAGCGCCGGCTGCCGTGGGTCACGGTGATGGGCGGCGGCTACGGCAAGGTCGTCGACGACACCGTCGACGTCTACGAAGCGACGGTCGCGTCCGCGGTCGCCGCCGCAGCGCCGGCGCGGTGATTGCGCGGCAGCCGGTGCTCGGCTCCACTGCACAGGTGTACGGGAACCTGCGTTGGCCCGCTGGCGCTGCCGAGGACGCCGCCCGCCGTCTGCACCACGCGCAGCTGTGTGCGGCGTGCCATGCGATGCACGAGTTCAGCGGCCGCAGTTCGGCGCTGCTGACCAACCACGACCAGACGCTGCTGGTGCTCGTGCTCGCTGGCCTCCTGCCGCCGCAGCAACCGGTGCCGCGCGCCTGCACCGCGTTGCCGTTCCGCACCGTCGCCGTGCAGCCGCTGCCGGCGGCGGTGCGCGCGTTCGTCGC
>CANGSN010000119.1 GCA_947455805.1 Planctomycetota bacterium | reverse complement strand
CCGACAGCGACACGAAGTCGTCGGTGCGCAGCTCGGCGAGCGACAGCGAGGTGCGGGCGGCGAGGCGGTGCGACTCCGGCAGCGCGGCGACGAAGCGATGCTTGCCGAGCGGCCGCAGCGCGAAGCGCTGGCGATGCTGCGGATCGAGGTTGGCGACCAGCGCCGCGTCCAGTTCGCCGGCGGCGAGCCGTTCGAGCTGACGCTGACCGCGAACCAGCCGGTCGAAGCGCTGCTGTTCGACCTCGGTCCGTTCGCCGGACGCTGATCCGGCGACCACCGGCGCGCCACTGCATCCGCCGGGGCGCGCCGACTGGTCGCGCGCATCCGCAGCGGCGCCCCGAAGAACGCGCCCGACTACGCGACCCTCGACACGCCGACCGACGAGGGCTACCTCGACTACCCGCTGCGCCGCTGACGACGCGAGCAGCGATGCGGTGTCATGGGGCGCGCCGCGGTAGCATCCGCCGCCTTCGGGGAGCCCCACCCATGCACCAGAAGTCGCTGCTCGTCGTCGTCGTCGCCGTGTTGTTGGCGATCGCCGGCGCGTGTTGGTTCCTGCCCGGCGAGAGTCTCGTTCCGGGACAGATCGACGACGACACCACCGCACGCGGGCCCGACCAGGCCACCGCGGTCACCGCCACCGGCGACCAGGAGCGCGGCCAACCGGCCGACGCGAGCGCGCCGAAGGCCGACGACGAAGTGCGCGCCGCCGCGGCGGCGCCGACCGGTGCGCGGCCGCTGCCCGACGACGCCAACTGGGTGACCATCACCGTCGTCGACAAGGTGACGTCGCAGCCGATCGCCGGCGCCAAGGTGCTGTGGTCGGACGAGACGCTGCACGAATACCTGGGCTTCGAAGAAGGCCGCTGGGACGACTGGGACGAGAGCACGCAGATCGGCTTCCGCGAGCCGGAGACGACGGCGTTGAAGGGCGGCTGGTCGACGACGACCGACGACAAGGGCCAGGCGCGCGTGACGCTGCGCGAGCACACGACCGTCATCGGCCGCCACGAGTCGCGCTACGGCCTGCTGCTGCTGCGCAAGAACACGGTCACGCCGCCCGGTGGCCACAAGCTGCTGCTCGACGTCGAGAAGCTGCTGCAGGTCAAGGTCGTCACCGCCGACGGCCAGCCGGCGGCGAACGTGCCGATCGGCGTGGTGCCGTTCCGTCGCAGTGGCGAGCTGTTCGGCTGGTTCGCGTGGAACGCCTACGCGATCACCGACGCCGAAGGGCGTGCCACCGTGGCGCACGTGCAGGCCCTGCAGGAGGAGGCGAAGCAGGTCGACGGCTTCGCCGACGAGCAGCTGACGTGGCGCGTGCGCGCGACGCTGCCGGGCAACGACGAACCGGGCGTCGAGTTCGCGATCGACAGCCCGCCGAGCGAACCGGTCGTGCTGCGCCTGCCGCCGTGCGGCACGATCAAGGTGCGAGCGCAGTTCGGCGGCAAACCGCTCGCCGGCTTCCGCACCGCGTTCCTGGCGGAGTTCGCCGGCGAGGACCACGAGCCGAAGTTCCCGACGCACCGCGTTCGCCGCGCCGACGACGAAGGCACCGTGACCTTCCCGCACGTGCCGACCAGCAAGCAGTTCTACACGGGCAACTACCAGCTCGGCCTGAACCGCCAGTTCCCCGGTCCGGTCGCCACCGGGCAGGAGGTCGAGATCCTGCTCGAGCCCGGCAAGCAAGTGACGATCTGGCGCGGCCGCCTGCTGCTGCCCGACGGCACGCCGGCAGCGACGATGACGGGCACGTTGGAGTTCAGCGGCCCCGGCGTCGGCGCTGAGGAGAACCTGCGCACCGACGCCGAAGGGCGTTTCCAGGTGGCGACGAACGCCGCGGAGGACGACGCCGACCCTTCGGAGGAGCCGGGCGAGGCTCCGAACCGGAACATCGACAAGATCGTCGTCACCGTCCGCCCGAAGAACGCGCCGCCGCTGCAGGCGAAGCCGCCGACGCGCACGCTGCGCCCCGGCATCGAAGAACTCGGCGACTTGAAGCTCGACACCGGCAGCGTGATCGTCGCCGGCCGCCTGATGGTCGGAGAAGAACCGTTCCGCCGCCGCGTGCACCTGCGCGTGCAGCGCGAGCAGCCGGCGGAAGGACGGCGCCAACCGCGCTGGAACGAGCTCGACGAACTGACGCAGTGGGCGGACCACCGGCAGGGCGTGTTCGCGATCTACGGCGACTTGCCGCAAGGCCGCTACCGGCTGCAGGTCTGGTGCGGCGAAGCGCTGCCGATCGAGCCGATCGAGTTCCAGCTCGGCACCAAGGACCTCGTCGTCGCCGTCGATACCGGCACGCCGCTCGCCGCGAGCCTGCTGCTGCCGGAGAAGGCCCCGACCGACCAGGTGCAGGCGAAGCTGGTGCCGACGAAGCCGCCGGTCGAGCCGCAGCCCGCACCGGCCGGCGAAGGCCGCAACCGCCGCAAGCAGGAACTGACGACGACCCCGCAGCCGCAGTCGGGCGAACGCCACGATCTGCAGTGGCCTGCGGTGTCGAACGGCAGCTACACGCTCGAACTGACCCTGCCGACGCGCAAGGAACCCATCTTCACGATCCCCGACGTCGTCGTGCCGCCGCCCGAAGGCGGCGATCCGCGCCTCGTCGACATCGACCTGCGCGGAGCCCTGCGCAAGGCGACGATCCACGTGTTCGACGCCGAGGGCAAACCAGCCGAACACGAAATGGGCGTGGTGTTCGCGTTCGGTCTGCCCGAGCAGAGCGAGTGGCAGGGCCAGATCTTCCACGACAACAAGGTCGAGCTGCTGCTGCCGTCGGGCCCCGCCGACCTGCTGGTGGCGATGCGCGGCTATCGCCCGCAGCGGATCGCCTGCCTCGGCGAGCGGGTCGACGTGCGCCTCGATCCGTGGCCGACGATCGAACTGCTCGCGGGCGGCCTGCAGGTGCCACCCGGCATGCAACTGCAGGCGCGCCTGACGCCGGTCGCCGACGGCAACGCCAACGCCGGCAAGTACCGAGCCCAGTGGAACGGCGGCAACCGCAGCGACCTCATGCAGCCGCAGACGTGGTGGCAGGAGTTCGAGAACGGCCGCGTCAAGCTGCCGATCGGCGACGGGCCGTTCCGACTGCAGTTGATGCTGCACGGCAACGACCACAACCAGCAGCTCGCCGACGTGCAGCCGGCCCAGGTGCTGTCGACCGCCGGCCAGGTCGCCGTGCAGGTGTCGGATGCGGCGTGGAAGAAGGCGATCGCGGAGATCGAGAAGCGCAAGAGCAAGCAGTGATCCGTGCTTGCGCATCCGCGCCCGGCGCCGCGCGAAGAGCTTGCGAGCCGCCGGTGCGCCCCGCACCATGCGCCGCCCGCCGCCGCCCACTGCCACGCCGCCAAGCCCCGCGATGCCCATCAAGAAGGTCTGGATCGAAGCCGGTTGCATCAGCTGCAAGCTGTGCCAGGACATCGCGCCCGCCGTGTTCCGCGTCGACGACGACAAGGACTGCATCGTGCTCGCCGACGCGGCGCAGCACTTCGCCAAGAAGCACGACGACATCGAACAGGCCGCGCGCGACTGCCCGGTCGAGGTCATCAAGCTCGAGCACGGCTGAGTTCGCGCGCTCGCCGAGGCAGGCGATCCGCTGCGGGCGATAGCCGCGCATCGCCACCAGCAGATCGGCCGGGCCCGCCGCCCCGACGGGTCCTACGACCTGGAGAAGCTGAAGGCGGACCTGAAGGCCTCGGGCCGCGTGTCGATCACCGACGGCTCGTGGATCCCGCTGATCCACTTCGAAGCACCTCGTTCGGACCGTCGATATCCGATGCACCGAGCGGCTACACGCTCTCCAAGATGTCCGCCCACGGGCCGATGTTCTTCGTCGGCAACCGCGACGAGCACTTCTTCGCCGACGACGGCGCACACCTCGAGGACCGCGCGATCGACTGGGTCGGCTGGGGCACGCTCTGGTTCGATCGCGAAGAGCGGGTCGAGACCAGGCGCGGCGAGCGCATCAGCAGCGACTTACGCCTCGGCCTGCTGTTCGGCCAGCAGGGCGTGCGCTACACGGACGCCGCTGCCCCGACGGCGCGCTGACGCTGGCGGGGCGCACGAGCGCCCCCCCTGCTCAGCTGCCCGGAGCCATCACCGAGACGTTGAAGTACTTCGCGTCCGGGTGGTGGCAGATGATCGCCGACGTGCTCTGTTCGGGCACCAGCTGGAACTCCTCGCTGAGCGTCACGCCGATGCGCGACGCCTCGAGCAGCGGCAGCAGCTTCTGCTGGTCCTCGATGTTCGGGCAGGCCGGGTAGCCGAACGAGTAGCGGCTGCCCTGGTACTTCTGCTTGAACAGGTCCTCGATGACCGGCGAGTCCTCGGCGGCGATGCCGATCTGCTGGCGCATGCGCTTGTGCCAGTACTCGGCCAGCGCTTCGGCGCCTTCGACCGAGATGCCGTGGAAGTGCAGGTACTCGTCGAAGCGGTTCTCGCGGAACAGGCGCTCGCTCTCGTGCGTGGCCACGGCACCCATCGTCACCAGCGAGAAGCCGACGACGTCGAGTTCACCGCTCTCCTTCTTGCGGAAGAAGTCGGACAGGCACAGCCGGCGACCCGACGGCTGCCGCGGGAAGTCGAAGCGGCTGATCTCGGTCCGGCGGTCGCGCGGGTCGAGCACGACCAGCGAGTTGCGCTCGCTGTAGCACGGCCACCAGCCGTAGACGACGCGCGGCTCCAGCGTCTTCTCGGCCTTGACCCGCTTCGCCAGCTCGCGGAAGCGCGGCTCGACGGTCTCGGCGACGAACTTCGCGTAGTCCTCGTCGCTGCGCTTGCCCTGCTTGTACTGCCACTGCAGGCGGTAGAGCGCCTTCTTGTTCACGTACTGCAGCACCGTGCCGAGGTCGAGTTCCTGCGGCGTCACCACCGACGCGCCCCAGAACGGCGGCGTCGGCACCACCGGTGCCGGGGCCACGCCGCTGTCGGCGTACTCGGCGAACGCGTGCTGCAGCAGCTGCTCCTTCTCGGCGCGCGTCATGCGACGGTGGCTGGTCAGGCGCTTCTGCGGCTGCGGCGTCTGCGTGACGACCTTCGCCTTCGCGCGGCCGGTCAGCTCGTCCATGATGTGCAGACCGGAGAACGCGTCGGCGCCGTAGTAGACCGGCCCGCTGGTGTAGGCGGCGCTCAGGTCGTTCTCGACGTAGTGGCGGTTCAGCGCCGCACCACCGCAGATGACCGGCGTGGCGATGCCGCGCTGGCTCATCAGCTCCAGGTTCTCCTTCATGACGACGGTCGACTTCACCAGCAGACCGCTCATGCCGATCGCATCGGCCTTGTGCTCCTTCGCCGCCTCGAGGATCTGCTCGACCGGCACCTTGATGCCGAGGTTGACGACGCGGTAGCCGTTGTTGCTGACGACGATGTCGACGAGGTTCTTGCCGATGTCGTGCACGTCGCCGCGCACCGTGGCCAGCACCATCGTGCCCTTGGCCTCGCCCTCGACCTTCTCCATGTGCGGCTGCAGCAGGGCCACGGCCGCCTTCATGCACTCGGCGCTCTGCAGCACGAACGGCAGCTGCATCTCGCCGCTGCCGAACAGGTCGCCGACGACCTTCATGCCGTCGAGCAGGATGTCGTTGATGATCTGCAGCGGCGCGTATTTCAGCCGCGCCTCGTCGAGGTGCTTGCCGATGCCGTTCTTGTTGCCGTCGATGATGCGCTTCTTCAGGCGCTCCTCGACCGGCAGCGCGTTCTCGTCGTTGCCCGAGCCGGTGTCGACGCGCTTCTTGCCGGCGAAGCGGCCGAGGAACACGAACAGCGGGTCGTAGCCCTCGCGACGGCGGTCGTGGATCAGGTCGAGCGTGACCTGCTTGTCCTCGTCGTCGAGCTTGTGCAGCGGGATGATCTTGCTGGCGTGCACGATCGCCGCGTCGAGGCCGTATTTGCGGGCCTCGGCCAGGTAGACCGAGTTGAGGATCTGCCGCGGATACGGATCGAGGCCGAAGCTGATGTTCGACAGGCCGAGGATCGTGCGCACGCCGGGGATGTGCTGCTTGATCAGCCGGATGCCTTCGAGGGTCTGCACGCCGGCGTCGCGCGACGCTTCGTCGCCGGAGCCGATGGTGAACGTCAGCGGATCGAAGATCAGGTCGCCCGGATTGAGGCCGTGGCGGTGGACGACGATGTCGTGCAGGCGCTTCGCGACCGCCAGCTTGCGATCGGCGGTCTTGGCCATGCCCTCCTCGTCGATCGTCAGCGCGACGAACATCGCCCCGTAGCGCTTGGCCAGCCGGCACAGCGCGTCGGCCTTCTCCTCGCCGTCCTCGAGGTTGATCGAGTTGATGATCGCGCGGCCCGGGATCACCTGCAGCGCCTTCTCGACGACGTCGATCTGGGTGCTGTCGACCATGATCGGCGCCGTCACCTGCTGCACCATCGGGTGCAGCAGCTTCAGCATGTCGCCGGCCTCGTCGCGGCCGACGAACGCGGTGCAGACGTCGAGCACGTGCGAGCCCTCGTGCACCTGCTCCTTCGCCATCTGCAGCATGCCTTCGACGTCGCCGGCGACCATCAGCTCCTTGAACTTCTTCGAGCCGTTGGCGTTCGTGCGCTCGCCGACGATCAGCGGACCGCTGTCCTGGTCGAGCGGCACCGAGTGGAACAGCGAGGCCAGCTGCGGCTGGTAGTCCTTCGGGCGCTCGACCGGCTGCAGGCCCTGCATCGCCGCCGTCATGGCCTGCACGTGCTCCGGCGTGGTGCCGCAGCAGCCGCCGACCACGCCGACGCCGAACTCGGTGACGAAGCGCGCCTGGAAGCGCGCCAGCTCCGCCGGCGTCAGGTCGTAGACCGCCTTGCCGCCGACGTTGCGCGGCAGGCCGGCGTTCGGCATCACCATGATGGTGCGCGTCGTCGTCTTGCCGAGGTGGCGCACCGACTCCTGCATCAGGTCGGGGCCGGTCGCGCAATTCAGGCCGATGACGTCGACCGGCATCGCCTCGAGCGTCGTGATCGCGGTGGCGATGTCGCTGCCGACCAGCATGGTGCCGGTGGTCTCGATCGTCACCGTGCAGAAGATCGGCACCTCGCGGCCGATCTCGGCCATCGCGTCGCGCGCGGCGTTGACGGCGATCTTGACCTGCAGGATGTCCTGGCAGGTCTCGATGTTCAGGCAGTCGGCGCCGCCGGCGAGCAGGCCCTTCGCGTAGATCTTGTAGCCCTCGAACATCTCGTGCGGCGAGACGTGGCCGAGCGTCACCAGCTTGGTGCCCGGGCCGATCGAACCGGCGACGAAGCGCGGCCGGTCCTTGGTCGAGAACTTGTCGGCCGCCTTGCGCGCGACCTCGGCCGCCATCTTGTTCAGCTCGAACGCGCGGTGCGCGATGTCGAACTCGGCCAGCACGTAGGGCAGGCCACCGAACGAGTTGGTCTCGACCGCGTCGGCGCCGGCCGCGAAGTAGCGTTCGTGGATCGACTGCACGACGTCCGGCCGGGTCTCGACCAGCAGCTCGTTGCAGCCTTCCAGGCCGCGGAAGTCGTCGAGCGTCAGGTTGGCCAGTTGCAACTGGGTGCCCATGCCGCCGTCGAAGACCAGCACGCGGTTCTTCAGCGTGCGCAGGATGGGGAACTGCTCTAGGCGGGCGCGTGGATCGAAACGGGTCATCGGACGAGATTCGGGGCGCGGAGCATAGCGTCGGCAAGCGTGGCCCTGGCCATGCTTTCCCTTCGCCGCGAAACCTTCTCGCGAGGCGCGTTGGCATCGGGGCCTCGGGCAGCGCCGCCTACTCAGCGAGCCGGCAACACGATGCGCAGCGGCGCACGTTCGCTGGCGCCGGCAGCCACCGCGTCGACGTCGACGATCGCCGAACGATGCCCCGGAGCACTGACGTAGAGGCGATGACGCCCCGGTTGCAGGCCGCGCAGCACACAGCGACCGTCGCGAACCGACGCCTCGACGTCCGCGAGCACGACCGTCGCCGTCAGCGGCTGCGCGTCGGCGCCGACGACCTCGAGCTCGATCGCCGCCTCGGGCACTTCGATGCGCCATGGCCCCGCACCCGCCAGCACCGTGCGGAACGCCACGAAGCCCTCGCGTTCGACGACGACGGTGTCGTCGGTGCGCAGTTCGCCACCGAACCAGCCGCCGTCGGCGGTCAGCGGCGCCACGTCCGGCGCCCTGCCCAGCCGACCGGGACGGAACCAGCCGGCGCGCGCGAAGCCGACGCGCGT
>CANGSN010000118.1 GCA_947455805.1 Planctomycetota bacterium | reverse complement strand
GGAAGCGCGCCGCCGCCGCGGCCAGCATCGCCAGTTCGCGGTGCTGCGGCGTCGGCTTCTTGTCGACTTGCTCGAGGATGCTGGTGTCGTAGTCGCCGGCGACGAAGGCCGGGTGGCGCAGCGTCGCCAGCGCCACCGGCAGCGACGTCACCACGCCGACGATGCGCAGTTCGCGCAAGGCGCGGATGCAGCGCGCGATCGCCTGCTCGCGGTCCTCGCCGTGCACGATCAGCTTGGCCAGCATGCTGTCGTAGAACGGCGTCACCTCCATGCCGCGGTACATCGCGCTGTCGAGGCGCACGCCGGGGCCGCCCGGCAGGTTGATGCGCGTCAGCTTGCCGAGCGACGGGAAGTACTTGTCCCGGTCCTCGGCATTGACGCGCACCTCGATCGAGTGGCCGCGCGGCTCCTGCACCGGCGACACCGGCAGCCCGGCGCCGACGCGGATCTGTTCGCGCACCAGGTCGACCCCGTACCGCATCTCGGTGACCGGGTGCTCGACCTGCAGGCGCGTGTTCATCTCCATGAAGTAGAAGCGGCCCTCGGAGTAGAGGAACTCGACGGTGCCCGCACCGACGTAGCCGACCGACTTCGCCAGGTCGCACGCCGCCTTGCCCATCTCGGCGCGCATCTTCGGGGTCAGCGCCATGCACGGCGACTCCTCGACCAGCTTCTGGTGGCGGCGCTGCACCGAGCACTCGCGTTCGCCGTAGCTGACGCAGTTGCCGAGCTTGTCGGCCATCACCTGGATCTCGACGTGGCGCGGCCGGGTGACGAACTTCTCGAGGTAGATGCGGTCGTCGCCGAACGAGCTCTTCGCCTCGGCGCGCGCCAGCTCGAACGCTTCGACCAGCTGCTTCTCCTCGCGCACGATGCGGATGCCCTTGCCGCCGCCGCCGGCCGCGGCCTTCAGCATCACCGGGTAGCCGACCTGCTTGGCGGCCGCGACCAGGCGACCGGCATCGACGTCCTCCTGCAGGCCCGGCACCAGCGGCACACCAGCCTTCTGCGCCGCCTTGCGGGCCTCGACCTTGTCGCCCATCACGGTGATCGCGTGCGGCGGCGGGCCGAGGAACTCGACGCCGGCCTGCTTGCACGCCTCGGCCAGGTCCTCGTTCTCGCTGAGGAAGCCATAGCCAGGGTGCAGCGCGTCGCAGCCGGTCGCCTTGGCGGCCGCTGTGATCTTGCCGACGTCGAGGTAGCTCTCGCTCGGCTTGCTGCCGCCGAGGTGCACGGCGTGGGTCGCGCGGCGGACGTGCAACGCGGCGCGATCGGCGTCGGAGTAGACGGCGACCGTCTCGATGCCCATCTCTTGGGCAGTGCGGATCACGCGCAGCGCGATCTCGCCGCGGTTGGCCACCAGGATGCGTCGGAACAACGGCATGGGGCGCGGAGGGTAGCTGCCGGCGGACCCGGAAGCCAACCAGCCGGCGTCGGTAACAGGTTGTGGCGAACTACCGCGTTCGCACGCATGCGGGAACGCGGGCGCATCCGCCGCGGAAACCGTGCCGAAAATCTCCCCGTTCCTTGCGGCCGGTCCGCGCCCCCCCGCGGACCGGGCCCGATCTCCCCACCACCACCACCACCACCGAATCGTCCCATGGCACCCCTCCGTACCGTGACCCTGCTCGCCGCAATGGCGGCCTTCGGCCTCGCCGGCTGCTCCGACAATGACAGCAATCCCAGCACCGCCGGGGCCACGCCGACCATCACCGGCTCGCTGCAGGGCCTCGGCCTGAACACGCTGGCCGCAGCGCTGCAGGCCGCCGGCCTCGACGACGACCTCGCCGGCAGCACCCAGCTGACCTTGTTCGCGCCGAGCGACGCAGCGTTCGCTGCGCTTCCGCCCGGCACCGTCGACAGCCTGCTGCAGCCGGCGAACCGCCAGCAGCTGATCGACATCCTGAGCTACCACGTGGTCGCCGGCGCGGTGCCGAGCAGCACGGCGCGCACGCTGAGCAGCGCCAACACGCTCGGCGGCGCGGCCCTCGCGATCGACGCGATCGGCAACGACCTGTTCGTCAACGACGGCAAGGTCACCACCGCCGACGTCACCGCCGCGAACGGCGTCGTCCACGTCGTCGACACGGTGCTGCTGCCGCCGCAGTCGTTGGTGGCGACGCTGCAGGCGCGCGGCCTCTCGACGCTGGTCGCGGCGGTGCAGGCCGCCGGCCTCGCGTCGACGCTGTCGGGGCCGGGCCCGTTCACGGTGCTGGCGCCGACCGATGCCGCGTTCGCCGCACTGCCGCCCGGCACGCTCGACACGCTGTTGCTGCCGGCCAACCAGGCCGACCTCGCGCGCATCCTGACCTACCACGTGCTGCCGTCGCGCACCGACGCCGGCGCCGCCCTGGCGGGCGAGCTCGCCGAGACCGTGCAGGGCTCCTCGGTGCTGTTCCGCACCGCCAGCGGGCAGGCGCAGGTCAACGGCACGCGCATCCGCAGCTTCAACATCCCCTGCACGAACGGCATCGTGCACGTGCTCGACGCGGTGCTGACGGTCCCGGCCCCGATCGCCGCGACCGCCCAGCAGCTCGGCTTCTCGACGCTGATCGCCGCGCTGAACGCCACCAACCTGACGGCGACCTTCGCCGACGCGATGGGCGGCCCGTTCACGGTGCTGGCGCCGACCGACGCCGCGTTCGCCGCCCTGCCCGCCGGCCTGCTGCAGCAGCTGCTGCAGCCGGCGAACCTGCCGGTGCTGACGCAGATCCTGCAGTTCCACGTGCTGCCGACGCCGCAGACCGCGAAGTGGATCACCGCGCGCGCCGGCCAGGGGCTGCCGACGCTGCTCGGCCCGAGCGTGCCGGTGACGACCGGCGGCAACGGCCTGCTGCTCGACGGCCAGCCGGTGCTGACCACCGACGTGCTGGCCGGCAACGGCCTCGTGCACGCGATCGGCGGCGTGCTGGTGCCGCCCGGCGTGCTGTCGCAGCTGCAGTGAGACGCGGCGCCCTCGCACTGGGCGAACGGTTCCAGCGCCGCTAGAACGCTCGCCCATGACTCCTTTGCGCGTGCTCGTCGTCGGCTGTGGCAACATGGGCGCTTCGCACGCCCGCGCCTACCACAAGCTGTCCTCCGACTTCCGCCTGTGCGGCCTCGTCGCCCGCACGCCCGCGAGCCGCGACAAGCTGTCGGCCGAGCTCGGCGGCGTGGCGACGTTCGCCGACTTCGCAGCGGCCTACGCGGCGACGAAGCCGGACGTGGTGTCGATCAACACCTACCCGGACACGCACGCGGCGATCGCCAAGGTGGCGCTGCAGGGCGGCTCGCACGTGTTCTGCGAGAAGCCGCTGGCCGAGACCGTCGAGGAGGCGCAGCAGATCGCCGACCTCGCGCACCAGCACCGCCGCAAGGTCGTCGTCGGCTACATCCTGCGCGTGCACCCGGCGTGGCAGAAGTTCATCGCCGTGGCGCAGACGCTCGGCAAGCCGCTGGTCATGCGCATGAACCTGAACCAGCAGAGCCGCGGCAAGGACTGGCAAACGCACAAGGCGCTGATGGACTCGATGTCGCCGATCGTCGACTGCGGCGTGCACTACGTCGACGTCATGTGCCAGATGACGCGCAGCAAGCCGGTGCGCGTGTCGGCGATCCAGGCCCGCCTGTCCAACGAGCTGAAGCCCGGCATGTACAACTACGGCATGCTGCAGGTGACGTTCGCCGACGGCTCGGTCGGCTGGTACGAAGCCGGCTGGGGCCCGATGATGAGCGAGGTCGCCTACTTCGTGAAGGACGTCGTCGGCCCGAAGGGCTGCGTGTCGATCGTCGACAAGCAGGGCGAACGCAAGGCCGGCAGCGCCGACGTCGACTCGCACACGAAGACCAACTCGCTGCGCGTGCACTGGCAGGACCGCGACGCGCACGACCAGTTCGTGAAAGCGGACGAGTGGCTCGACACCAACGACGAACCCGACCACGACGGCCTGTGCCTGCGCGAGCAGCAGTACCTGCTGAAGGCGATCCGCGAGGACATCGACCTGCGCGACCACCTCGCCGACGCGGTGAACAGCCTGCGCATCGTGCTCGCGGCCGATCGGGCGGCGCGCGAAGGCCGCACGATCGACCTGTGAGTGGATGCAGCGGGACCTATGCCCGTTGGCCGATCAACGTCGCGTGGCGTCGCCCCTGGCGAGGTGATGGATGAGCAAGCCTCCGAACGCCAACCCTTTGTCGCCCGAAGCCACGGCCTCACGCAGCGTGCAGCGCGTCGACGCATGGCTGCACGCCAAGGAGGACGAGAACCTCGAGTTCAAGGAAGCGAAGGGCAACTTCCACTTCGACAAGCTCGTCAAGTACTGCGCAGCCCTCGCCAACGAAGGCGGCGGCTCGATCGTGCTCGGCGTCACCGACCGCGTGCCGCGGCGCGTGGTCGGCACGTCGGCGTTCTCCGAACTCGAGCGCACGAAGGCCGGTCTGGTCGAACGACTGCGTCTGCGCATCGACGCCGAGGCCATCGCCCACCCGCACGGCCGCGTGCTCGTGATCACGGCGCCGTCGCGTCCGATCGGCATGCCGATCGCGGTCGAAGGCGCCTACTGGATGCGAGCGGGCGAGGACTTGGTGGCGATGACCCCGGACCTCCTCCAGAAGATCTTCGCCGAGGCCGGCCCGGACTTCTCCGCCGAGGTCTGCGAGAAGGCGACGATCGCCGACCTCGAGCCCGAGGCCATCGAGATGTTCCGAACGCGGTGGCACCAGCGCAGCAGGGACGCGGTGATCCTGCGCCAAACGCCCGAGCAGCTGCTGCGCGATGCCGAACTCGTCGGGCCCGACGGCGTGACCTACGCCGCCCTCGTGTTGCTCGGCACCCACCAGGCCCTCGGTCACCACCTCGCGCAAGCGGAGACGATCTTCGAGTACCGCAGCAGCGAGGCCGCCGGCCCAGCCAACCAGCGCGAGGAGTTCCGGCGCGGCTTCCTGCTCTGGCACGACCGGCTCTGGTCCCTGATCGACACCCGCAACGATCGCCAGCACTACCAGGACGGGCTGTTCATGGTGGACGTCCCCACGTTCAACCAGGGTGCCGTACGCGAGGCCGTGCTCAACGCCGTCTCGCACCGCGACTATCGCAGCGGCGGCTCGATCTTCGTCCGCCAGTTCGCGCGACGGCTCGAGATCGTGAGCCCCGGCGGCTTCCCGAAGGGCATCGACCCCGAGAACATGGTCGACCGCCAACTGCCTCGCAACCGCCGCATCGCCGATGCCCTGGCGCGCTGTGGCCTCGTCGAGCGAGCCGGTCAGGGCGCCAACCGCATGTTCGAGACCTGCATCCGCGAGGGCAAACCGCTGCCCGACTTCACGCACACCGATGCGTGGCAGGTCTCGGTGACCCTGCACGGTCAGATCGGCGATCCCGCGTTCGTGAAGTTCCTCGAGCGCATCGGCAAGGAGACGCAGGAGTCGTTCGGTCTGTTCGACTTCCTCGTGTTCGACCTGGTGCACCGCGAGCAGAAGATCCCAGGCCACCTCGCGCCGACCTTCGTCAGGCTGCGCGATCTCGGCTTGGTCGAGACCATCGGGCGCGGACGAGGGGTGCGCCCGCTGCTCGCTCGCCGCTTCTACGCCTCGATCGGCAAGTCGGGCGTCTACACCCGCCGCCGCGGGCTGGACGACGCGGCCACGAAGGAACTGCTGGTGCGCCACCTCCAGGACATCGGAGCCGAAGGCGCCCCCATCGCCGAGTTGCAGCAGGTCGTTCCAGCTGCATCTCGCGACCAGCTCAAGCGCATGCTGCAGGAGCTGAAGCGTGAGCGCCGGATCCAGCTCGTCGGCAGTCGAAGACAGGCTCGCTGGACCCTTGCCTCGGAGATCCCTCGCCCATGACTCTCTTTGGCGCAGCCATTCCCTCGGCCCGCTCCAAAGCGCCGCGCCATGGATCCGCCAAACTCCTGTGGCAAGGCCACTTCCATGGCGCAGAAATGAAGCCGATCCGACCGACCGCCAGCCAAAGGACAGCCTGACCATGGCCGCGACCAGGGCCTCCCGCGCGAACCGCCCCCCGCAGCGCTCCGCCTCGGCACAGCACGCCGAGTGGATCCGCCTGCTCGAGGTCTCGGGCCCGTTCCTCGAGTTGCCGGTGCTCACCTCTCTGTTCCCGCAGGGGCTGCCGACCGTCGACGCCACTCTCCGCGCCGACCTGCGCCAGCCCTTGAAGGGCCCGAGAATCGGTGGCGCTCGACAGCCGATCCACCCACCCCTGGTGCTCGTCACCCTGCCTACAGCGGGATGTTGCCGTGCTTCTTCGGCGGGTTGCTGTCGCGCTTGCTGCGCAGCAGTTCCAGCGCCTGGATCAGCATCGGGCGCGTGCGGCGCGGCTCGATGACGTCGTCGACGTAGCCGCGCGCGGCGGCCTGGTAGGGGTTCGCGAACTTCGCCTTATACTCGGCGACCAGCCGCTTCTCCTCGGCCTTCGGGTCCTTGGCGGCCAGGATCTCGCGGCGGAACACGATCTTCGCCGCACCCTCGGCGCCCATGACCGCGATCTCGGCCGATGGCCACGCCAGGTTCAGGTCGGCGCGGATGTGCTTGCTGTTCATCACGTCGTAGGCGCCGCCGTAGGCCTTGCGCGTGATGACGGTGATCTTCGGCACCGTCGCTTCGCAGTACGCGTACAGCAGCTTGGCGCCGTGCGTGATGATGCCGCCCCACTCCTGGTCCTTGCCCGGCAGGAAGCCCGGCACGTCCTCGAAGGTGACCAGCGGGATGTTGAACGCGTCGCAGAAGCGGATGAAGCGCGCCGCCTTCAGGCTCGCCTTGATGTCGAGCACGCCGGCGAGGTGGTTCGGCTGGTTGCCGACGATGCCGACCGAGCGGCCGCCGAGGCGGGCGAAGCCGATCACGATGTTCTTCGCGTAGCGCGACTGGACCTCGAAGAACTTGCCGTGGTCGACGACCTTCTTGACCACCTGGCGCATGTCGTACGGCTGGTCGCTGGACGGCGGCACGATCGTGTCGAGCGCTTCGTCCATGCGGTTGTTGTCGTCGTCGCACGGCTTGGCCGGCGGGTCGTCGCCGTTGTTCAGCGGCAGGTAGCTCAGCAGCTCGCGCAGCTGCACGAGGCAGGTCGCGTCGTCGGGCGCCGTCAGGTGGGCGACGCCGCTGACCTCGCTGTGCACGCGGGCACCGCCGAGTTCTTCGCTGGTGGTGTCCTCGTGCGTCACCGTCTTCACCACGTCCGGGCCCGTGATGTGCATGAAGCTGGTGCCTTCGACCATCAGGATGAAGTCGGTGATCGCCGGGCTGTAGACGGCGCCACCGGCACACGGCCCCATGATCGCGCTGAGCTGCGGCACGACGCCGCTGGCGAGCGTGTTGCGCAGGAAGATGTCGGCGTAGCCGCCGAGCGAGACCACGCCCTCCTGGATGCGCGCGCCGCCGGAGTCGGACAGGCCGATCATCGGCACGCC
This sequence comes from Planctomycetota bacterium, assembly GCA_947455805.1. GTDB lineage: Bacteria > Planctomycetota > UBA1135 > UBA1135 > UBA2386 > UBA2386. The sequence goes on along the minus strand of CANGSN010000118.1, from coordinate 945 downwards.
CATCTTCAGCGACAGGTCCATGACCTTGCAGATCTTCGCCGCGTGCGTCTCGGACAGGCTGCCGCCGAAGACCGTGAAGTCCTGCGAGTAGAGGTAGACCGGCCGGCCGTCGATGCGCGCGCTGCCGGTGACGACGCCGTCGCCGAGGATCTGGTTCTTCTCGCTGTCCATGCCGAAGTCGCGGCAACGGTGCGTGACGAAGCGATCGATCTCGACGAACGTGCCCGGGTCGACCAGCAGGTCGATGCGCTCGCGCGCGGTCAGCTTGCCCTTCTGGTGCTGGGCCTCGATGCGGTCCTTGCCGCCGCCGAGCAGCGAGCGTTCGCGCAGTTCCTGCAGCTTCTGGATGGGATCGGTCGGATCAGTCATGGTGTGGGTCCTCGACGAACTCGGCCAGGACGCCGCCGAGGTATTTGGGGTGGACGAAGGCGACCTTGCAGCCGTGCGCGCCCGGGTTCGGCTTCTGGTTGAGCATCTGCGCGCCGAGCGCCGACATCGCGTCGATCTTCAGCTGGCAGTCGCCGACCTGGAACGCGAGGTGGTGGATGCCCGGCCCCCGCTTGTCGAGGAACTGGGCGATCGGCGAATCGGGCGACGTCGGCTCGAGCAGTTCGATGCGGGTGTCGCCGGCCATCAGCACGGCTATGCGCACGCGCTCGGTCGGCACCTCGTCGGTCGACTGCAGGCGCAGGCCGAGGCCGTCGGTCCAGCGCGGCAGCGCTTCGGCCAACGAACGCACGGCGATGCCGATGTGGTGCAGCGCCTGCACGGGCGCCTTCGGAGACGGGTCGGAGGCCATGTTCGCGGTTGTGGGGACGAGTTGCGGGGCGGCATGCTAGCGACGCCCCCGGGCCGCCGCAGCAATCGTGCGGCGCATCCTCCCCCACCCCGGAGCCCCCCGTACCGTGCCCGAACTGCCCGAAGTCGAAACCGTGCGCCGCGGCG
>CANGSN010000117.1 GCA_947455805.1 Planctomycetota bacterium | reverse complement strand
GAGCCAGCCGACGACGCGCCGTTCGCGATGCTGGCGAAGGAACGCGTCGAGCCTGGCGAAGGCGCCGGCGTGCGCCCCGGCCGGCAGCGTCAGCTCGTCGACCGGATCGGTGCACAGCCATGTCGGCCCGGTCCCGCCACTGTGCAGCAGCGCCAGCGGCCGATCGTCGGGTGCTGCCTGCAGCGCCGCGAACGGCAGGGCCGCATCGGCCGCGTTCACGCGCGGAGCCAGCTCGGCTTGCGCTTCTCGAGGAAGGCGGCCATGCCTTCCTTCATCTCGGCGGTGCTGCTGATCGCGCCGAACAGGTCGGCTTCGAGTGCCAACCCGTCCTGCATCGACAGGTGCACGCCGCGGCGCACCGCCTGCTTCGCCAGCGCCAGCGCCTGCGGGCCGCGCGACACCATCTTCAGCGCGATCGCCTTCACCTGCGCCAGCAGTTCGCCGGGCTCGAACACGCCGTTGACCAGGCCCACGCGCATCGCTTCGTCGGCGGTCACCGGGTCGCCGGTCAGGATCAGCTGCAGCGCCGTGCCGGTGCCGCACAGGCGTGCCAGGCGCTGCGTGCCGCCGTAGCCCGGGAGGATGCCGAGCGACACCTCGGGCAGGCCCAGCTTCGCCGTCTTCGCCGCGAAGCGCACGTCGCAGGCGAGCGCCATCTCGAGGCCGCCGCCGAGCGCGAAGCCGTTGATCGCGGCCAGCACCGGCTTCTTGTTGTTCTCGATGCGCAGCGTCAGCTGCTGGCCGGCGCGCGCGTTGTCGCTGCCGTCGAGCACGCCTTGCTTGGCCAGCACCGAGATGTCGGCACCGGCGATGAACGCCTTCTCGCCGGCCCCGGTCAGCACGATGGCACCGCAGCTGGCGTCGCCGTCGAGGGCAGCGAACACCGCATCGAGCTCGGCGATGGTCTGCCCGTCGAGCGCGTTCAGCTTGGCGGGGCGGTTGACGGTGACGATCGCGAGGTGGCCCTCGCGCACGAGCTGCACGTTCTGCAGCGAGTTCAGGTCGACGGTCATGTCAGTTCTCCTGCTCCATCACCTTGCCTGCCGCCGCGTCCTTCGCCTCGCCCGCCGGCTCGCGCTGCTGCCGCGGCCGCAGCTCGATGCGCAGGATGTCGACGCGCTCCTTCGGCTTGCTGCGTTCGCCGGTCGGACCGAAGTCGCAGTCGACGCTGCCGATCGCATCCAGCACGTCGAGGCCCTCCTCGAGCTTGCCGAACACCGAGTACTGCCCGTCGAGGTGCCGCGCGTGGTCGGCCAGCACCACGAAGAACTGCGAGCCGCCGGAGTTGACGTCCGGGCCGCGCGCCATCGACAGCACGCCGCGGTGGTGCGGCAGGTCGCTGAACTCGGCCGGCACCGTGTAGCCGGGGCCGCCGGTGCCGGGGATGCCGGTCGCGCCACGCTTGCTGTGCGGGCAGCCGACCTGGACCACGAAGTTGCGGGCGAGGCGGTGGAACGCCACGCCGTCGTAGAACCCCTGGCGCGCCAAGGTCAGGAAGTTGCGCACGTGCCGCGGCGCCTGCTCGGGGAAGAACGTCGCCACCATCGTGCCCTTGCTGGTGACGATCGCCGCTTCGACGGTCGCATAGTCGGTCTGGTCGAGGTCGATGGTCATGCGCGGATCCTGCCGCAAAGCCGGCTGCCGCGCGAGCGCGCGCCCGCCACTTCTTGCCGCCCGCGGACCCGCAGACGCCCCCCATCGGCCGCCCGAGTACGCACTTCGCCGGCCTGCTTCTGCGGCACCTACTTCTTCAGCACCGGCAGCACGATCGCCTGGTGCAGCACCACCGGCTGCAGCGGCAGCGAGTTGGTCGGACCGCCGACCGGCACGCGGGCGATGCGATCGAGCGTGTCGGCGCCCTGCACCAGGTTGCCGAACACCGTGTAGCCGCCGTCGAGCTGCGGCGCGTCCTTGTGGCAGATGTAGAAGCCCGAGCCGGCCGAGTTGTAGTCGTTGCCGCGCCGCGCCGCCGCCAGCGTGCCGCGCAGGTGCCGCAGGTCGTTGAACTCCGCGTTCAGCGTGTAGCCCGGGCCGCCTTGCCCCCACTCGGCGATCTTGCCGTCGTCCTTCGTCAGCGGGCAGCCGCCCTGGATCATGAAGTCGCTGATGACGCGGTGGAACTTGGTGCGGTCGAAGAAGCCCTGCAGGCTGAGCTTGACGAAGCTCTCGACGTGCTTCGGCGCCTTGTCGGGCCGGAACTGCAGCAGCATCTCGCCGTAGTCGGTGACCAGCACGACCTGCGTCTTCGCCAGGTCGAGCGACTCGAAGCGCACGCGGCTCGGGTCGGGGGCGATGCGGAACGTGCAGTTCGCTCCCGGCATGCCTTCCCATGCCAGCGACACCGTCGCCGTCTGCTGCAGCTCGACGTTGGTCAGGAGCGTCGCCGCCGGGAACTGCAGCAGGCGCTCGATGCGGGTGTTGGCGGTCACCGCCACCGCCCCGCCCTTGCCCGCCTGGCGCACCGCCGGCCCCGGGTTGTCGTCGACCTTGACCTGCAGCTGCACGCCGCTGACCAGGTCGGCCGGCAGCTCGGCATCGAGCTCGGCGAGGATCACCATGCGCACGTCGACGGTGCCGTTCGCGGTGACCAGCGAACGCGGATACAGGTCGACGCGCACGCCCGGGATCTGGGCCACGGCGGCGAGCGCGAACGACAACAGGACGGCGAGCGACGGCAGGAGTCGTGGCATGGGCGCAGCTAGTACCGCAGGAAGCCTGCGTCATACCGGCCGCGCCGGAATCGCGGAAGCGCGCTCAGTCCGCCGGCTGCGGACTCGGCCGCTGGCGCCCCGGCAGCAGGTCGCCCAGCGTGCCGCGTTGCCACCGTTCGAGCACCAGGTCGGGCCCGAACCACAGCACGCAACCGGGCAGTTCGGTGTCCGCCAGGTTGAACGAGAAGCTGGCGGACGCTTCGTCGCTGCCGCCCGAGACGTCGACGCCCCAGCCGGCGGCCTCGCGCCAGACCCAAAGCAGCGCCGCACCGGACGTGCCGTCCTGGCCGACGCGGTACTCGAACACCCGATGTGGCGCCCCGAGCTGCGCGAGGCAATGGGCCAGCGTGTCCATCCCGGGACGCAGCGGCGCCACCAGCTCCTCGCGCAGCGGCTCGTCGACGGTGATGCGGTTGTACTCGCCCTGCACGCAGCCGGCCGCCAGCAAGGCCAGCAAGGCGGCAGCAGCGCCCTTCACTGGACCACTCCCGGGCGCTCGGCGTCGGCCTCGGCGTTGTCCTCGGCCTCGTGCACGTCCTCCCACGGCATCGCGTACTGCGGGCGGTGCGTGCCGTACCAGGCGCCGTGGTGCGTCAGCAGGTTGTTCTCGTCGAAGAACACCCACAGGCGGTCGGTGCGGGTGTCCTGGTTGGCGAAGTTGACCAGCAGCAGGATCAGCGCCGTGCTCTTCGTCGCCGACGCGTCGTAGCGGTAGGCGGTGCGGCGGCCGAGCTGCACGACCTCGGTCGGCGCGCCGAGGCGCTCGACGACCTCGCGGGCGGTGGTCTTGCCGGGCTGCAGCGAACGGATCACCGCGGCGTCGAGCGGTTCGTTGGTGCCTTGGCGGGCGAGCGCGCAGGCAGGCAGCAACAGCAGGGAGGAGAACAGCAGAGAACGGGAGGTCTTCATCGCGGACGGAAGGGAGACCCGCAGTGCGGGCCGGGTTGACTGGAAAGCGCCGCAGAGCGGCGATGCCGGGCCGTCGTTGCGGCCCCGCAGGAAACGCGGCGAAACGACGCAGGCAGGTGGCCGAGATCGTCCCCGTTCATTCGCGTTCGAACTCGATCGCCATGCCCATGCCGCCGCTCATGCACAACGTCGCGAGGCCGCGCTTGCTGGAGCGCCGCTGCAGCTCGTGCAGCAGCGTGACCACGATGCGGGCGCCGGTGGCACCGATCGGATGGCCGAGTGCGATGGCGCCGCCGTTGACGTTCAGACGGTCCGCCGCGATCGGCAGGTCGCGCAGGCAGGCCAGCATCTGTGCGGCGAATGCTTCGTTGAGCTCGACCAGGTCGTAGTCGCCGAGCGAACGGCCGGTCTTCGCCAACAGGATCTTCACCGCCGGCACCGGCCCGATGCCCATGATGCGCGGCGGCACGCCGGCGGTCGCCGAAGCGCCGAGCCAGGCCATCGCGCGCAGGCCGCGGCGCTGGATCTCGCTCGCCGGCATCAGCACCAGCGCGGCGCCACCGTCGGTGATGCCAGAGCTGTTGCCGGCGTGCACGGTGCCGTTCTTCGGCCGGAACACCGGCGGCAGCTTCTGCAGGTCGGCGATGGTCACGCCGGGTCGCACGTGTTCGTCGGTCGCCAGCGTGGTCGGGCCCTTCTTGCCGGCGATCTGCACCGGCGCGATCTCCGCCTGGAAGCGACCTTCCTTCTGCGCCGCTTCGCCGCGCTGGTGCGAACGCAAGGCGAACTCGTCCTGCTCGGCGCGGCCGATCCTGTAGTCGTCCGCCAGGTACTCGGCGGTCATGCCCATCGGCTCGCCGAGGATGCCGCAGGTGAAGCCGTCCTGGTAGTTGCCGTCCTTCACCTCGACGTGGCCGAGGCGGTAGCCAGAGCGGAAGTTCGGCAACAGGAACGGAATGTTCGTCATGCTCTCCATGCCGCCGGCGACCACGCACTTCCTGCCGTCGAGCAGGATCGAAGCACGCGCCAGGTCGATCGCCTTCAGGCTGCTGCCGCACGCCTTGTTGACGGTCGTCGCCACGCAGCCGTCGCCGCAGCCGGCCTTGATCGCCACCTGCCGGGCCGGGTTCGGGCCCGAGCCGAGCTGGCGGGCCTGGCCCAGGATCATCTCCTCGACGTCGGTCGTGGCGATGCCGGCGCGCGCGATCGCCGCCTGCGCGGCGGCGGCTCCGAGGTCGACGGCGGTCAGCGGGGACAAGCCGCCCAGGAACTTGCCGATGGGCGTGCGGGCGGCGGCGACGATTCCGATGCGTTCCATGGGGCGGTCAGTGTCGACAGCAGAATGCGCGCTGGCAACGACGCCGCCGGGGATTCCCGGCAGGGACCCGCGCGGAACGTCACGACGGTTTCACTGCGGTCGATCGCCTCGCCGATAGCGGACGCACCGCGATGTCGCAGCGCCACCTCGACTCCCAGCAAGCCGTGCCGACCTTCGGCGAAGCCGTTGCGCAATGGCGCCTGGCCCTTCGCACCGAGGTCAAGCGCTCGTCGTCGCTGCCGACGTCGATGTTCGACGCCTGCGATCCGATGCTCGAGACGCGGCTCGCCGAGACCACCGAGGCGATGCTGGCGCTGTTGCACGAGCCAGACCAGGCGATCGCGCAGCCGGCGGAGCTGGGCGAGAAGCGGCTCGAGAAGGTGTCCGCGGCGGAACTGGCGGCGCTGCCGAACCGGGTTCGCGGCAGCGGCTGCGACGCCGCGCCCTCGCTCGACGTCGACGACGGACTCGATGCCGAGTACCTCGGCGTCCTCACCGACACCTGCGCGACCGCCGACGGCCAGGCAAGAGCCGGTGCCGCCTCGCTACTGGTGCGCGACTTCGGCATCGCACCCGACTTCGACCTGGACCACGCCACCCGCGAACTGGCGACGACCATCCAGGGCACCACAGGAGCCGAGACGATCGACGAGGTGTGCCGCCGCGTCGCCGCGGCCGTGCAGCTGGCCACCGACCTGGACCTGACAGCGCGGGGGCGCGCATGACCGCGTCCACGACCGCGCTACGGGTCTCCGCCGTCGTCGACTTCGCCCACTCGCTGATCGTCGCGTCCCTGAACCGCCTGATGCACGCGCGCGACAGCCGCTTCGTGCTCGACGCCATCGCCGAGCTGACCGCGAACCTGCGGCGCTGCGCCCAGCTCGGCGTCGACATGCCGCTCGGCCTCTGCATCGCCGACGACTGCCTGTTCCACGGCGACTCGCCGCTGGCCGGCCCGAGCCTGCAGGCGCGTTCGCTGCTGCGCTTCTGCAGGGAACGCGACATCGGCGTGCTCTCGTTCCATCCCGAGCTCGGTGTCGAGGAATGCAACCGGCTGCTCGACCTGCTGCTGTTGCCGCGGAACCGCGAGGCGTTCGCGCGCAGCAACCGCGACGCAGCCTTGTCGGCGCTCGGCATCAAGCACGTGCGGGTGACGCTGCGTTCCCCGGCGGCACCCGACGACCGGCGCAGCTCGATCGCACCCGACACCGACCGGGCGAAGGCGGCGGCAGCCCTGCACGCCTACCAGAACCTGGCCGAGATCCTGCAGCAGAACCACGTGCGCGCCCACCGCGACCAGGAGCTCGCCGTCGACCAGGCCGCCGGCGCCGTCGAACGCACCGTCGCCGACCTCGACGAGCCGAGCATGCTGCTGGCGCTGGCCACCCAGGACGACGTCGACCGCTTCACCGTCGGCCACTCGGTGCGCGTCGCGCTGCTGGCGCTGCAGGTCGCGCGCGCCGTCGGCGCCAGCCGCGAGCAGCTGGTGCAGGTCGGCTCCGCGGCGCTGCTGCACGACATCGGCAAGTCGCGCGTGCCGCAGGAAGTGCTGTTCAAGCAGGGCCGCCTCGACGCCGACGAGTGGGCGTGGATGGCGCAGCATCCGCGGCTCGGCGCGCAGATCCTGCTCGAGCAGCACGAGACCGTCGACCGCCGCGCCATCGGCGCCGCGTTCTGCCACCACATGCGGCCCGACGGCGGCGGCTACCCGAAGGCGCAGGTGCCGGTGTCGCCGAGCGGCACCAGCCTCCTCGTGCGCGTCTGCGACGTCTTCGAAGCCCTGACGTCGGTGCGCCCCTACAAGAAGGCGCTGACCCCGGTCGAGGCCTACGCGGTGATGTTCCGCAACGAGTGCGACTTCGACCCACACTGGCTGCGCGTCTTCGTCCGCACGCTCGGGATGTTCCCGATCGGCTCGCGGGTCAGCCTCGCCGACGGCGCCGACGCGATCGTCGTCGCGCAGACCAACTGCCCGGCGTCGCCGGTCGTGCAGCTGCTCAGCGGCGCCGCCGGTGGTTCGCTGGCCAGCGACCAACCCCAGCGCCTGCGGGTCGGCGAGCACCTCCACGGCAACGCCGTACGCATCGCCTCGGTGACGATGCACGATCGTCTGGTGCCGATGCCGGAGTTCGACCCGGCCGAGCCGCAGATCCTGACGCAGACCGCGCACGGCGCGTGCCTATCGTCGGGACTCGCGCAAGGCGTGATGGCATCGCCGCAACCGATCCGCAGCTGACCGGGACACGGTCGGCGCCGGCCACCCCGTCCCCGCCCCCGGCGCTGGTGGCAACCTGCACCGCATGTTGCTCGCCACGACGTCCGTGTTCTCGTTCGCCTTGCTGGCCCTGCCGCAGACGCCAGCGCCAAAGCCGGAGCCCGCCCCAAAGACGAGCGCCACCGCGCCCGCCACCCCCGCGGCGACCTACGACCCGATGCAGCTGCCGGAACGCCGCGGCACGTCGTTCCAGTTCACCGTGCACGACCTGCAACGCACGCGGCAGATCCCGCTGCGCGTCTACCTGCCGGCCGACGAAGCGCCGGCCCCGGTCGTGCTGTGGAGCCACGGCCTCGGCGGCAGCTGCGAGAACAGTCCCTACCTCGGCAACCACTGGTCGGCGCGCGGCTACGTCGTCGTCATGATGCAGCACGCCGGCAGCGACGAAGCGGTGTGGAAGGACAGCAATCCCCGCGAACGCTACGCGACGCTGCAGAAGGCGGCGTCGGGCAAGAACCTGCAGTTGCGCGTCGAGGACGTGAAGGCGGTGCTCGACCAGCTGACCGTGTGGAACGGCGAGAAGGACCACCTGCTGCGCGCACGCCTCGACCTCGAGCACGTCGGCATGTGCGGCCACTCGTTCGGCGCGGTGACGACGCAGGCGGTCAGCGGCCAGAGCATGCCGCTGTTCGGTGCGAAGTGGACCGACCCGCGCATCGACGCCGCGCTGCCGATGAGCCCGAGCAAGCCGCGCGCCGGCGACGTCGGCAAGGCGTTCGGCGCAGTGAAGATCCCGTGGCTCTTGATGACCGGCACCGAGGACACGGCGCTCATCGCCGACCTCGAAGTCGTCGACCGACTGGTCGTGTTCCCGGCCTTGCCGAGCACGATCGACCGCTACGAGCTCGTGCTCGACGGCGCGCAGCACTCGGCGTTCGGCGAACGCGCGATCGCCGGCGACCGCGAGCTGAAGCAGGCGCACCACCGCACGATCCTGGCGCTGTCGACGGCGTTCTGGGACAGCCACCTGCGAGGCGACGAGGCGGCGAAGCTGTGGCTGCACGGCGACGGTGCGAAGCAGGTGCTGACCGACAAGGACAGCTGGCGCTGTGCGGTCGCCGGCGACACGACGAAGTTCCAGCCGGCCGGGACGCCGGTGGCGACGCCGCGCTGACGATTGCGGGGTCGCAGCGGCCGCGGCAGCATGCGGCGATGCGCGACTCCGCGG